>DATFMO010000074.1:0-3837 GCA_035266925.1 Sunxiuqinia sp.
ATCGCTGGTCAGTGCCATCTCGTATCCGTTCGGTAGCTGCACGATGGACACATCTGTTCCGAATGCCGGTCCTATCAGCACTTCTTTTCGATCATGACCGCAAAACGGGTAAACGTGTGTTTTGAAAAACTCATCGGTTAGTTTTCCGGTATCAATAATAAATTCTTCCATTACGATAATAGTTTGACATACAATCCAAAGAAATCTCCGTAGGGCACTGACCACTGCTGTAGTGGAAACCATTTGGGTAGGCCGGTGCAGGTCCATTCGATGGAATATTCCCGTCCCTTCAGTGCTTTGCGGATCACGCTGATTAAATGTTGTGGTGTGTAGAAAGTGGCAGTCACATAAAAAGGATTTTTACCAAACGCCTGTTGCACGCGGCGACGAACCACTTTTGTCGAGTTCCGGTTCATCATGCCAAAGACGATTCCATGCCGGCCAACGCGGGCTGCTTCCCGAATCACCTTTACCGGGTCTTTGTAATATTCAAAGGTGGTGATGAAAGCCAAGGCATCAAATGTATGATCTTTAAAGGGCATGTGATGCGAATCGGCCATAACCAGGTTGCCGTCAAACAGGTGAATGGCTTGCCCTAGCATGAAAGGAGAGATGTCGCCGCCAGCAGCTTCAATGCCAATGTCTTTCCACCAGCGGGTAAATCGCGTTGTGCCACATCCAAATTCAAGCAGGGTTTTGATGCGTTCATCTTTTTTCACCAGTTGGGTGATCACTTTTTTTTGCCACACTTCGGCCCGTTTGTAGCGCCCCTCGTACCAAAGTTCGTAGGTGTCGGTGTGTTCGCGGTTGAAAAACCACTCTTTTCGTCCCTGCCAGTTCTGCAGGTTTTTACTAACCAGTTCTAGATTCATTCTTTCCAATTTTAAACTAAAAAACCACATCCCCAGTCAAGGAAATGCGGTTAAAATATCTAGCGTACTGATTGTTTAAAACCGGTTGCATTTCCTACGCTGGTATTATCCAGTTCAGGTACACGGGTAAAGTCTCAGCGTCTTTTTAGGAAGCACCCCGATGCATTATTGGTGTCAAAATTAGTGAAAATTGCACGGCATTGAAAATTTCTTCTCTGTTTAAAAATGAAAAAGTTAAATTTGAACGTTGGTCGTGAATGAACCAACTTTCTTAGAACGTGTTTTCTAACGAGAACATCCACCACACGAAAAAAAAAGCAGTTATGAAAAAGATAGCACTTGGCTCCGATCACGCTGGTTATGATTTAAAAGAAGTAATTAAAAAACACCTGAAATCAAAAGGATACGAAGTGATTGATTTTGGGACAGACTCCGAAGAATCTGTTGATTACCCGGACTATATTTTCCCGGCGGCTGAGTGTGTTGCCAACAAACAAGCCGATTGTGGGATTGTTTTTGGTGGAAGTGGAAACGGGGAAGCCATTGCTGCCAACAAGGTGAAAGGAATTCGCTGTGCCGTTTGCTGGCATGAAAAATCAGGAGAACTGGCCAAGCAACATAACAATGCCAATGTTATTGCCATGGGAGGCCGTATGGTTTCTGATGAAATGGGCTGCAAGATCGTTGATTGCTGGCTCGAAGCAAACTTTGAAGGTGATCGTCATTCACGACGCATTGGTAAAATTTCCAATTACGAAGTGGACAGGTGACAAAGTAAGAATGTGTGATGGTGAGCGTGTGAGTGGGTGAGCGAAAGTGGAACATTGAGACCAGGCGAAAATGAGGATGTGTGATCGTAGGGGCACGACATGTCCTGACCACTGATCGATATTACAGTCGTCAGCATCGAACATCCGATATCAAGCAATCCAGCATTCACTTGTTATACTTAAAATAATACAAATTGTCCATCATGTGCACGCCTGCCGGTATATCGTGGATTCCGGTGCCTACCACATCAATCAGTTGAAGTTTTTTGCAGGCACTCAAGTCCGGCAGATCTTTCAAATTTGGATTTCCGCTTAAATACAACTGTTCCAAATTGGTGCAACGGCCAAGCAGAGAAGTGATTTCGTGCAGGTCGTTGTTTCGAACGGAAAGGATTTTCAATTTCGACAAATCATGAATCCAGTTGGGTAGTTTAGTCAATTTGTTGTTATCCAAAATCAGCGTTTGTACTTGTGGATTATCAGCACTGATTGGTATTTTATCCAGGTTTTGATAGCTATAATCCAATACCAATTGGGCGTTGTAATTGCCGCGTCCCTCAAACTTTTCAACCGGTGATGTTTTTTGTGCTTCAGCAGCAAGATTAAATAGCAGAAAAAACACCGAGATCAATGTTGTCGTTTTCATCGCTTTCTTGTTTTCATGTATATGAATAACGTGAATCGTGGCGGTTTTGGTTCATTTGCGATATAATTGTTCAGCTTGACTGAGTAATCTTTATTTTGTTTACTGAACAAATGGTTACGTTAGGTTTATTTATTATATTTATCATCCTATAGAAAAAGCGACCACCCTATTTCTAGAATGACCGCTTTAAATGTTTTCACAACGGAATAATCCTTATTGTGAATTGCTTCAAATTGTGAAACCAAAAATAATAAACAAAATATTAAAAAGCTACTACCCATGAAAAAAATCTTAGGACTTGATATAGGAACCAACTCAATTGGTTGGGCATTGGTAAAATATAATTTCGAGAAAAAAGAAGGTAAAATAGACGGTCTTGGTAGTAGAATTATCCCGATGAGTCAGGATGTTTTGGGTAAGTTTGACTCAGGAGTTTCTATCTCTCAAACAGCAGAAAGGACTGGGTATCGAGGTGTCAGAAGACTGTATCAAAAAGATGCGTTAAGACGTGAACGCTTGCACCGCGTTTTAAACATTCTTGGATTTTTACCGACTCATTACGCTGAAAATATAGATTTTGAAAACCGGCTGGGGCAATTTAAAGACGGAAAAGAGATCAAACTTAATTACAGAAAAAATAGCTCGCCCAAACATGAATTCATCTTTCAGAAAAGTTTTAATGAGATGGTAGCCGAATATAAAGCCAACGGACAGAACACAAAAATTCCATCCGATTGGACGATTTATTTTTTACGAAAAAAGGCTTTGACTGAAAAAATAAGCAAAGAAGAGTTGGCATGGATTATTCTGAACTTCAATCAAAAACGAGGCTACTACCAATTGCGAGGCGAAGAACAAGAAAACGACGATAATAAGATTGAGGAATTTTATTCATTGAAAGTAGTAACGGTTGAAGCGACTGACGAAATAAATGCGAGAGGCACGTGGTACAACATAGTTCTTGAAAACGGATGGATTTACAGGCGTCAAAGTAAAGAACCCTTAGAGAACTGGACTGGAAAAACGAAGGAATTTATAATATCTACACAAATCGAAATAGATGGCACACTGAAATTAGATAAAGAAGGAAATGTCCGCAGAAGCTTCCGAGCAGTTGACTCGGAAAAAGATTGGATTGCGATTAAAAAGAAAACCGAAAAAGATCTTGATGAATCGGGAAAAACAGTTGGTCAGTTTATTTATAAAACCTTACTGGAAAACCCGACACAAAAAATCAGGGGAAAACTGATTAGGACAATCGAACGCAAGTTTTATAAAGAGGAATTGACGCAAATTCTTAATACACAAAAGCAATTTCACCCAGAACTGCGGGATAAAAAGTTATACCAGTTTTGTGTTGAAGAATTGTATCCACGAAACGAAGCGCATCAAAAAAACATCCAGGATAAAGATTTTGTGCATCTGTTTGTTGAAGACATTATTTTTTATCAACGCCCTCTGAAAAGTAAAAAATCGAGCATAGCCAAATGCCAATACGAATCCAGAACTTACACAAAGTTATCTGAAATCGAAGATAACGGAACTGTTT
>DATFMO010000075.1:0-2567 GCA_035266925.1 Sunxiuqinia sp.
AACCATTTTCACAACACGCGTTGAGTCCGGCAATATCGGTGGATGATGATCACCCATCGGCCCCTGGGCCTGCACATGTTTGCATACCATGACCATAAGTACCATGGCAGCTATGACCATTCCAATTGTTTTCATTCTTCGTTTCATGATTCTTCGTTTTTAAATTGATAAATAATTGTTTGACTAGTTGACTGTGCGGACACATCGCGCCAGGTTGTTGATCCGAATGACATCACCTTGGGGGCCGTGCCCGTGAGGGTAGTCGGCTGCATTGCCGACCTTGGGATCGCTCCGTTGCGCCCCGGCTCCGTGGACATCCATTAAGCTGTATTCGCCTGCCCCGGGATGGCTTTCCATAAACCCCAGGGCTTCGCCAAAAGCGATATAAATGGCATAGCCTCCCATGCCGTTGGCGGATGCGTGCGTCGTGCCAGTCCAGTAAAAACCATAGTTGGTATTTCCACCTTCATCGGTGATTGGCGTACACTGAAATAAGGGATCGATGGCTGCCGAATTGGTGGTTGCCGGCGAACGGTTGTAGTCCACAATGCTTTGTAGCTCCTTGGCATTAGGCAACCGCCAGTCACCGTACCCGGCCAAATCCAGGGTTTCTGCATAACTCAAGGCGTCATCCCAACTAATCGCTGTCCCATTATCGGCTTTTTGCCACATTAAACCAGATGCCTTGTCGGTGACCGTTCCATTGCCATTGTCCTGAAAATTGTTTTCTCCATAACTAATATTTTCACGAACGTAACGGATAAATTCTTTCTTGATTCGGCCACCAGGGTTCACTTCGTTGGGATAGCCCTTGATTCGCCCATCGGCAAAGTTGACGCCAAAGGTGGTGGATGCGCCCCACATGGTTGTGCTGACATATTCCGTTGACGACCAATATTGTGCATCAATGATGCGATCACCATCATCAGCACTTCCATACCGAAAATCAAAATAATTGGTATCCAGAAATGGTGTTGGGTTAGATGATCCCGGCCCGGAAGGATCAGTCCCATCGAACTGAATCAACGAATACAAGTCCTTGATGGTGGGCAACCGCCAGTCTGAATAACCACCGATATGGATGGTGTCTGCTGCAACCTTTGCTTGCTGGTAGGTTAGCTTGTCGCCCACCTTCTGCGTCCACATCAGGCCCGTTACATTGTCGGTAACTGTTCCGTCTCCGTTATCCGTGTACGACGGTTGATTGCCTTTGTACTGCGCATCTTGTCCGAAAAATGTAGATCCTTTTGCCGGCTGATTAATTTCCGACAGGTTGTTGTAAAACTTGTCCTGACCGGTGTCCACAATGGGATAAGTCATGGAAAGTGGTTCCTGCTGATCTGTTGCTGTCGTGATGGCCGGCTCTGTGCAGCCACCCAACAGGACTAACAACTGAATGATTAATAGTAGATTTCTCATGGCTGATTGTTTTATTTTGATTGATTAGCTCAAATTTGCAGCCTACACGCGTGGAATAAAAAAAGGATCAACGCTTCGATGGGTTTTGTCTACCAATGAGCTGATCTGATCAACCAATGAATTTTGGGTTACGTGGAATTTCTGATCCGTAGTTTTCTTTCAAAAGATCCGTCAGCCTTGCCCCGAAGCCTCAGGGTTGTCCACTTTTAGTGTCAAGACAAAAAGTAGACCCCGTTTGGGAGGACATAATATTCACTTTTCCTATTTCATATATTATTATTCAAAAACTCTGCTTTATAAAATTCAAAATGGTATCTGATCAACTAATTCTTTTAGCATAATTGGTGAAATCGGTGTCCGGAAGAACAATTTCAAAAAATGACGTTTTTTACGGAAATGTTAATCCCGGACTTCCCAAACCAATGAGATCAACTTTCTCGACCCATTCTTGTTTGTATTCATTACTTTTATCCGCTCAAATTTCAGCCAGCTAGATGATGGATTACAACAACTTCACGATGTATCGACCAAAAATGGAGTATCGCCGCTTTGGAAAAACCGGAAAAAATGTGAGTGTCATTACCCTCGGAGGGATGCGTTTCAAACATACTTGGGAAGAACCACGGCATGAAATTCCGAAAGACACGTTGGAACAATGTCGCGACACGGTTGAAAAAGCCTTGTTCGAAGGAATCAACCTGATTGAAACAGCTTGGGGATACACCAAAAGCGAAACGGTTTATGGGATGGTGCTCAACGATGTGCTGAAAGTGAAACGGGATTCGTATTACCTGATGACCAAAGGCAATGCGAAAACTGCTGAAGCCATGCGCGAGATGGTGAACAAACAGCTGAAAGACCTGAAAACGGACTACTTTGATTTTTACGCTTGGCATGGTATCAATACCCTGGAGTTGATGGAAACGGCATGTGCTCCCAGTGGTCCGGTAGAGGAATTGCTCAAAATGAAAGAAGAAGGTATCATCAAACATGTTGGCTTCAGTACACATGCACCAATGGAAGTGATTATCAAAGCGATTGAGACTGACCTTTTCGAATTTGTCAACCTGCACTACTACTATTTTTTCCAACGGAACAAAGCAGCTATCGATTTGGCTGAAACAAAGGATATGGGGGTGTTCATCATT
>DATFMO010000076.1:0-2377 GCA_035266925.1 Sunxiuqinia sp.
TCACTACTTGTTAATTGCTGCATTCGCGATAAAGGTAACCCTACCAGCCGTCTAAATAACATCAATTTCTTTGGTCATTTCTAAGGTAGCAAGATTTACGTTGATTATCAATACGGAAAATGACAGGCTTATTTTCTGAAAAAGCTGAAATGAACACTTCCGTAATGACGGGTCTCAATCCATTCCTGGTAGTCTGAGAAATCGTAATTTTTGGAGTGCTCCAGAATAAAAAGGCCATCTTTTTTTAGCAAGTCATTTCCCAGGACAAGTTTGGGAACATCTGCAAACCGTTTGTGTTCGTAGGGTGGATCAGCAAAGATGAGATCGAATTGATCCGTTGTTCTTTCAACGTAATGAAAACCATTGGTTTTAATCGCCTTAATTTGTTTTTCCACACCTAATTTTTCCACCACTGACTTGATGAATTGGAAATGTTGATAGTTGAGTTCGACAGCCGTCACATGCTGACAGCCACGTGATACAAATTCAAAAGAAATACTACCCGTGCCTGCAAACAGGTCCAACACGTTGATGTCGTCAAAATCGACTTGATTCATCAGAATGTTGAACAAACTTTCTTTGGCCATGTCCGTGGTTGGGCGCGCTTTAAAACTTTTTCCGGGATGAAACTGTCTTCCACGAAACTGGCCACCAACAATTCTCATAATCCATGGTTTAACAGGTTTACAAAACGGGCATCCGGCAGTTGATCAAACAAATAGCTGTAATACACATCCGAACTTCGCTCCACAATTGACACATCTTTAAAATATTGGCGCAGCCGATGATAGACTGCTGAGCGCTTGTTGACCACACCATTTAAAATTAGTTTGAAGTCTTCGACCTCCGTTGCTTTAGTAACATTCAACAGGTAAAAAAGCAAATCATTTTCATTCTGATAATAAAACGAATTGAAAAAACGAATCGTGTCATCGACGACGCAAATTGTTACCTGGCTTTTATATAATTGAACCAACATCAATGGATCATTTGTAGGTTTCGGGTGATCGTGTTCTAAAAACGACAAAAACTCATTCTGAATGAAAATGCCCGGATGCTTTTCCTGCAGAAACTCTTTCAATCTGCCGGGAATTGCGACTTGCAGAACTGAATTGTATGAATGCACTGGCTGATGGTGCATGATCTCACCGTTTTTCAACTCACGATTCAGTTCATAATTTTCAGATGCATGATCATCCGAAAAATAGCCGTCCGGTATTAGTGTGGTTTTATCCGGGTAAGCACAGAGAATGCTTGTTGCTTTGAAATCAGCTGTTAATACCTCATTCTCAGCATACATGTCCGAGAGTTTCTTAACGAGAAATTCAGGTTTCCCAGCTACTTCTTTATGAAATAGATAGATGTATTTGTTTTGCAGTCGGTCGCGAATACAAAAAGAAAATCCATCCAGATTGATCTGGATGGATAGATAATATTCTTGTGTGAAATTTAAATCGAAAGTTTCGTCAACAAGTAGCAAGTGTTGCATACCATTTTATTCCCAGTTTCCTGCGTTATTGTTGGTCTGCGTTAATGAACCAACTTTTAGTCCCGGATATTTGCCATTTGTGCGACGAGTATCATTCAGGTTGATGACCAATTGACGGTCAAGTCCTTTTAAGATCGTGTTGTTGTGTGCTTTGGCTTCGAATACAGGAACGATGATTCCTGAACCGGTTTTAATTTCGGTAGCGCCTAAGTGAAAGTGGGCAACCGTATCTTTTACAGGGACAACATTCAATCGCTCAATTGGAAAGTTACGACCAAACAAGGTGTCGAGAACACTTACTTTAATGGTATCACGTATAATTTTACCTTTTTTGATTGCAGTCTCCTCATTCCATCCAGCGTCAATCATACTGTCGGTGAGCATACCAATTTTACGAACGATAGGAAGCGAGTCGTGCTTTACAAAATTTAGAAGCGTATCCCAGCTCCCGGTAAATTTTTCGTGCACATCTTTATAAGCGAGTTCAGCTTTTCGAATATCTTTCAATCGTTCAATTGTAGCTGCATAACGAGAATCCTTTGCTTTTTCAAACTCAATTGGTCTCTCAATGCTTTGATAAATCAGGTAGATAAGAACAAATGCCACTACAACGAGTCCGATTTGAATTACTGTCTTCATTTTTATCGTTTTAAGATTAGTTTTTGTTTGCTTGCAAATTTATAAAAAAAATTAAATTACAATCTGTGGAATAGTTTTAATTTCGTATGAATGTTGAAAAAACACATTAACGATCAGATTTCGCAAAACTTAGGATTTCAGCCGACAGAAGGACAAAAAGAACTGTCGGAAAAGCTCGCTGATTTTATTACCCGGGGAGATGCCGATGCCTTGTTTTTGCTGAAGGGGTACGCTGGTACTGGAAAAACC
>DATFMO010000077.1:0-3917 GCA_035266925.1 Sunxiuqinia sp.
TTTAATTTGAAAGCGATGCAGATAGTTGTTATAGATAATTACGATTCATTCACCTACAATTTGGTGCATGCCATCAAAAAGATATCCGGCCTGCCGGTTGATGTCATTCGAAATGACGAGCTGGAACTGAGAGATTTGGAAAAGTATGATAAAATTGTACTTTCGCCGGGCCCCGGTATTCCTGTTGAAGCCGGTTTGCTGATGGATATTATTCGTGAATTTGCTCCGCGAAAAAGTATGCTGGGTGTCTGCCTGGGACATCAGGCCATCGGTGAAGTTTTTGGCGGCAAACTGACCAACATGAACCACGTGTTACACGGAATTGCGACACCAATTGAAATGGTGAGCCAGGATCCGATTTTATTTAGTGGACTGCCGGATCAATTCGAAGCCGGACGTTATCACAGTTGGATTGTTGATCAGGATGGGCTGCCCGACTGTTTTGAGATTACCAGTGTGGATGATAGCGGCATGATCATGTCGATGAAGCACAAGGAATATGACGTACGCGGGGTGCAGTTTCATCCCGAATCGGTATTGACACCGCTTGGCGAAAAGATAATCGAAAACTGGTTGAAGAACTAACACACAGGAATTATTGAAAACGTGGAATTTATGAAAGATACATTAAACTATTTATTCGAAGGAAATACACTGACGAAGGATGAGGCGCAGAAGGTGCTCACCAAAATAGGAGAAGGTGTGTTTTCCGAAGCAGAGATTGCCTCGTTCCTGACGGTTTTCCGGATGCGGTCAATCAAAGCCGAGGAGTTGGCTGGTTTTCGTCAGGCATTGCTCAATCTGTGCGTGTCCGTGGATTTCTCGGATTACAATACCATTGACGTAGTGGGAACCGGTGGCGATGGTAAAAATACGTTCAACATTTCAACTCTAAGTTGTTTTATTATTGCCGGAGCTGGGCACAAAGTAACCAAGCACGGGAATTATGGTTTGTCATCGGTTAGTGGCGCTTCGAATATGTTTGAATATTTTGGCTACCAATTCAGCAATGATCCTGAAAAATTGCGTCGCGAGGTAGAAGAAATCGGGGTGTGTTTTTTTCACGCACCACTTTTTCATCCGGCCATGAAACACGTTGGCCCGGTTCGAAAAGCCTTGAAGGTGAGAACACTGTTCAACATGATGGGACCGCTGATCAATCCGTCGTCTCCAAAGAATCAATTGGTTGGTGTTTCTGATCTGGCGATCATGAACCTTTATCACCAGGTATTTGAGCAAAGTAATCAGAATTACCTGATTGTCCACAGCCTGGATGGTTATGATGAAGTGTCGTTGACAAGCGATGCTGAATTTGTTTCTAACCAAGAAAAGGGGAAACTGTCACCGGTCGATTTTGGATTTGAAATGTTTCAACAGGAAGAGCTTTCCGGAGGAAAATCAGTGGAAGATGCTGCAAAAATTTTCAAAGGTATTCTGGAAGGAACCGGAACTAAAGCCCAGCAGAGTGTGGTGATTGCCAATGCTGCCCTGGGGATTAAATGCATGTACCCGGAACGATTGCTGGCTGACTGTGTTGCCGAAGCCACTGAATCACTGGAAAGTAAAAAGGCACTGGCCGTTTTCAAAAAACTAATGGTAAGCTAAATGGGATTTGAGTTGAAAAATATTGTTCCCTGGGGCAGGAATCTATCCGAATACCAGCAGTTCTTTCAACTGACCGATGAAGATTTGGATCGTCTAATCTTGTCGTGTGCAGATGGTCCTGCTTCGTTCAATGCCGAATTGAAAACGCTTGGAGGGAATTGTATTTCAATTGATCCGATTTATGCTTTTACGACTGAACAAATAAAACAACGTATTGATGAAACATCCATTGGCATTTACAACCAATTATTACTTCATCAGAACGATTACAACTGGGATTATTATCAAACTCCTGAAGTTCTTTTGAAAATTAGGTTGGATGCGATGAACCACTTTTTGAGTGATTATGAAGATGGGCGAATAAGCAGGCGGTATAGAAATGGCGGCTTGCCAACTCTCAATTCCATAGAACAGGAATTTGAATTGGTGCTCTGTTCTCATTTTCTATTTACTTATTCTGATCATTTAACAACCGAATTTCATATCCAATCAATCCTGGAAATGTTGAAAAAAGGAAATGAACTGCGGATTTTCCCGGTTTGTAAAATTGATGGGAAGCCATCAGTACATTTGCAAAAGGTCATCGATTTTTTGAATCAGTCAGCAATACACTTTCAATTCGTGAAGGTGAATTATGAGTTTCAGAAAGGTGGAAATACCATGCTTCAAATTTTTAAAAATTAGAATGAATTTGAAATGACAATACTAGACGAAATAAATGCCAATAAACGACGCGAGGTGGCTGAAGTCAAAGCCAAAATCAGCTTGGAGGAGCTGAAGCTGTCCCCGTTTTTTAAACGGAAAACCAATTCATTGAAAGCTGCGCTGACTGCTGATGGAGCTTCAGGAATTATTGCCGAATTTAAAACGAAGTCGCCTTCCAAAGGGATGATCAACGAACATGCAGAGGTGACCGAGGTGACTACTGGTTATGTGGCTGCTGGTGTGAGTGGCTTGTCGGTGTTGACAGACCACCAATATTTTGGAGGTTCGTTTGAGAACCTGGCGAAAGCACGGTTTTCAAATCCACACACCCCCATTTTGCGCAAGGATTTTATGCTCGATTCCTACCAGGTGTACGAGGCAAAAGCGCATGGAGCTGACTTGATTCTTTTGATTGCCGCGAGTCTGAGCAAAGACGAAATGCTTCGCTTATCGGAAACAGCGAAAGAACTTGGACTGGAAATATTGGTAGAGGTACATACCGAAGAAGAAATTGAAAAGCTGAACTCATTGGTTGATTTGGTGGGCGTGAACAATCGTAACCTGAAAACTTTTGAAGTGGATATCGAGACATCAGTTCGCCTGGGAAATTTACTGCCAGAAGACATGGTTCGGATTTCCGAAAGTGGATTGTCGTCGGTGGAAAATATTCACTATTTACGCAAGGCTGGTTTCAATGGGTTTTTGATGGGTGAAAACTTTATGAAGACCGATGATCCGGCCAAAGCCTGTGATGAATTTATCAAACAATTGTAATAGATTCAGCAGGTGACTTGAAGTCACCTGCTGAATAAACAAGCAACTATGAAAGCTCTGAAACTAAAAGTTTGTGGCATGCGTGATCCGGCGAACATCCAGGGTGTCCTCCAAAGTCGCCCGGATTACATCGGATACATTTTTCACCCAAAATCCAAACGGTATGTGGGAGAAAAACCAAATCCGGAGATTTTCAAACAAGTGCCGGAGACCACGAAAAAAGTGGCTGTGTTTGTCAATGAAAAACCAGGAAAGGTCATCGCGCTGTGCCAGCAATTTGGAATAGAAGTAGTCCAATTGCATGGGCAGGAAAGTCCGGATTATTGCCAAACGGTGCGTAATACAGGCTTGGTTGTATTTAAAGCTTTTGCCATCGAAGAACAGTTCGATTTTTCAATCCTAAAAAAATACGAGGGGACCGTCGACTATTTTCTTTTCGATACCAAAGGTAAATTGCCAGGTGGAACAGGTTTGAAATTTAATTGGGAAATTTTGAAACAATACGAGGTAAAGGTGCCGTTTTTCCTAAGTGGAGGCATCGGGCCTGATGATGTCGAAGCTGTATTGGCGTTCGATCATGACCAACTTTATGCTCTGGACATCAACAGTGGTTTTGAGATAGAGCCGGCTTTAAAAAACATCGAAAGGGTTCAGGAATTTATCAGTCAAATCAGAAAAAATAAATAAACACATGAAATATCAAGTAGATAAAAAAGGATATTACGGAGAATTTGGGGGAGCATACATTCCTGAAATGATGCACCAGAATATTGAAGAACTGCAACAGAAATACATGGAGATTATCAACTCTTACAATTTCCGGCAGGACTTCA
>DATFMO010000078.1:0-2527 GCA_035266925.1 Sunxiuqinia sp.
CCGGATGGGCTGGTTCCGGCCATTGAGCCTGAATACGTTAATTTTGGCGGCGATTTCCGGGATTCGCCGGAGTGGGGAAGTGCCTCGGTTCAGTTGCCCTGGTTGATTTATCAATGGTATGGCGACAAATCAGTGATGGCTGACGCCTGGCCCATGATGGTCAAATACGTTGATTATTTGAAAAACAAATCTGATCACGAAATCCTGTCGTATGGTTTGGGCGATTGGTATGATTTGGGGCCCAACCATCCCGGCTATGCGCAATTGACACCCAAAGGAATCACGGCAACTTCGATTTATTATTCGGATGTGAAGTTGCTGGCCAAGATGGCTGTACTTCTAAATAAATCGCCAGAAGAACAAAAGCATTTTGAAGATTGGGCAACTGATATCAAAACTGAATTCAACAAAGAATTTTTTAATCCCGAAACCAAAGTGTACGCCACCGGAAGCCAAACATCCATGGCCATGCCACTGGTTCTTAGTTTGGTTGAGGATAAGTATAAGCAGGATGTTTTGAATAACCTGGTGGATTCGATTCACGCTAACAACAAGGCGCTCACTGCAGGCGATATTGGCTTTCATTATTTGGTTAAGGCACTGGAAGAAAACGGACAATCTCAATTGCTGTTTGAAATGAACAACCGCGACGATGTGCCCGGATATGGGTACCAGCTTCGGAAAGGGGCAACCACTTTGACTGAGTCCTGGCAAGGGCTGGCAGGTGTTTCCAACAATCACCTGATGTTGGGGCATATCATGGAATGGTTCTATCAAGGTATTGGTGGTATTCAGCAGGTACCGGGTTCTTCGGCTTACAAAGAAATCGTGATCAGCCCGGAAGTGGTTGGCGACCTGACCTACGCGAAAACCAGTTTTCATTCGCCACATGGCGAAATTAAAACCAATTGGGAAAAGAAAGAAAACAGCTTCGTACTAGATGTTCAAATTCCCGCAAACACTACGGCAACGGTTTATTTGCCTTTCGAAGGCGACGTAGCCGTTTCCGGAGAAAGCAGACAAACCAAAGTAGATTATAAAAGCGAGGGCATAAAATCAGGTCGAATGGCCTACAGCATCGGATCCGGGAACTATGTCTTCAACTTGAAACTAAAAAAGAATTGAAAAATTCCGACAGGATTGAATAAATACACCCTGAAAGGGTGAAACAATAATAACCCGGGGTCAGCGAGGAACGAGCGCCACCCCGGGATCGTTTGGAAATTGTGAGCTCGGCCGAGGGTACAGCAGATTAAAGATCATTCGTTTTTGCGGCCGAAACAGAGTAGAACGTATTAAGAAAAATGAAAGTAAAAAGGCTGATCAGAAATCAATAATGAAAACGATGCCGTCAATTACAGAAAGTAATCAACTATCGTTTATTGAGACAGATTGCTTCGCTCTGCTCGCAATGGCGCGTAAATTTTAAGGGTATTTAAATTCGTGCATCCATGGCGAAAACATTTGAAAAATATAAAAAGCAACATATAAAAAATGAAAAGAGAACTTCTAGTTTTACTTGTTTTTAGCATGCTGTTTGGAGCGTGTGCCCAAAAGAAATTACCGGAGACGGTTTCCCAACAAAAGATGGAGGAAATCTATAATCAAATTAAAACCCCTTTCAAATACGGCCTGGTTTTGGTTCCGGAAAGCCGGAAAATCAAGATGGATTGCCCCACCATTTTCCGCAAGGATAATCAATGGATCATGACCTTCATCGTCTATGATGGCCGTGGGTACGAGACCTGGCTGGCGAAAAGTGATAACCTGATCAACTGGGACATCAAAGGAAGGATCATGAGTTTTTCTTCCGATACCACCCAGTGGGACGCCAACCAAAAGGCGGGCTATCCGTCATTGATCGACTACGATTGGGGCGGTGATTACGCCATTAACAAGTACGATGGAAAATATTGGATGAGCTATTTTGGCGGAAACTCCAAAGGGTACGAACAAGGCATCCTTTCCATTGGCATGGCTTATACAGATAGAGATCCGGCTTCGTTGCATGAATGGCAGCGTCTTGATCATCATGTGCTTTCGCCAACCGACGCCGATGTGCGCTGGTACGACAACAGCACCATGTACAAGAATTTTATCATTCAGGATAAAGAAAAACATACCGGCCATCAGTTTGTGATGTACTATAATGCACGTGGCGACAGTATCAATCCGGCGAAAGGCGCTGAGCGTATCAGTATGGCGGTTTCGGATGACATGGTACACTGGAAGCGTTTCGGCGATCATCCGGTCATCAATCACAACACCGGCATTTCAGGCGATGCTGTGTTTCAGAAAGTCGGCGATGTGTACGTGATGTTCTACTTCGGCGCTTTCTGGCCCGATCAGGATCCGGCAGCTTTCAATCGTTTTGCATGCTCATATGACTTGATCCACTGGACAGATTGGAACGGCGCTAACTTGATTGAACCATCTGAAAAATACGATGCCTTGTTTGCACACAAATCATATGTGATCAAACACGATGGCATTGTCTATCATTTCTACAATGCAGTGGACAAAAAAG
>DATFMO010000079.1:0-20360 GCA_035266925.1 Sunxiuqinia sp.
ATCGCCATGCCATCAGTTATGTTGTGACCTTGCATTCGACCTGCTACGGTGGGCCGGGAGATGATTTGGTGACCAACAACGCCCTTGAAACAGCTACCGCCAAACCATTAATTTTGGAAGACATTTTATGGTTTGGTGGTCAGCCGCAGCCCAAATTGTCAGCCGGCGAATACAAATGGTTTCAGTACCGCTATAAATCATTTGGCCCGAAAATCCTGGGCATGATGAAAGAGCTGTATCCTGAAAAAGTTTCGCCACAGGACAGTACCGATTGTCAATACGATGATGTGAAGCTCTGGCAATTTCCAAGCTGGTACCTCACATCAAAAGGGCTGTACCTGGGCAGCAAATCAACCATGACCAACAAAAAATGCGACGGCGCATCGTGGTCTGTCATTCCTTTTTCAAAATTGAAGGGTTACCTAACCGCTAAATTCCAGTTTTTAGGAAGCTTGAAATAAACCGGCATCGGAGCAAAGCTGTCGAGCGATCTCTTTGAAATGTTTTTGATTCGATGTAAACATCCGTGTATTGAACTCATCTATCCCAAACCACTTCGCTATCAGGATTCGTTCGACCATCAAATTACTGTTCGCAACACTCCTGTAATTTGGGTCTTACTGAATGAACGACTAAAACGAATCGAATGGGAAGCTATTATGCAAGCCTTATCGTATAGCCTCTCGCATCTTCGATCACCAATGGCTTGCAAAATCATCCACTTTAAGCACGCCAGTTACGTTCCACTACAAAAATCTACAATTCGATTTTTTCTGCCTCAATTTCGTAGCCCAGGAATTGGCGGGCACGGGCTTCAAAGAAATGGACTTCCTCGGTGGTGTAGAATTTTCGCCCGGCTCTTTTGCTACAAACAGCGTCAATCTCGGGATGGCGATGTAGGTAGTCGACCAACTTTTCGCTAACAATCTTTCCCTGTTCAATGATGCTGACCCCTTGTTTGGGAATGAATTTACGGATGCTATCAACCAACAGCGGATAATGGGTGCAGCCCAATATCAGGCTGTCAATTTCCGGATCTTTGGCAAAGAGCGATTGCAAGTTGGTTTGAATAAAATAATCGGCTCCCGGTGTTTCCCGAACGTCATTTTCCACGATGGGCACCCACATCGGACAAGCTTCCTGCGTGGTACGCTTCACCTTTCCGTTTGACCACTTTTCCAACTCGATGGGATACGATTCCGAAGCCACCGTTCCAGAGGTTGCTACAACGCCCACATGGCCGTTATTTGTCATTTCGGACACCGCTTCAATACTTGGCCGGATAACGCCTAAAACACGCCTATTGGGTGCCATATGGGGCAAATCCAGTTGCTGGATGTTCCTCAGCGCTTTGGCCGAGGCTGTGTTACAAGCCAGGATCACCAAATGACACCCATGATCAAACAAGTAGTTGACGGCTTCCAGCGTGTACTCATAAACCACGTCGAACGACCTTGTGCCGTAGGGAGTGCGGGCATTATCACCTAAATAAACGAAATCGTATTCAGGTAAATACTGCATGAATTCTTTGAGGACGGTCAGTCCACCATACCCGGAATCAAAAACACCGATGGGATGATACTCGTTTGACATTGAAATGGGAACTATTGAAAACAAAAAAGCCATCTACCAAACGGCAAATGGCTTTCGTATATTGTTAAGGTTAAATTACTTGATACCTAATTTAGCTTTTACTAGTGGCAACAAGTCAATGCTGGCAGGTGAATGATAAAGAACAGCGTTCGTATCGAATACATAGATCACACCTTGTTCTTTTGCAACGACTGCAATGGTTTTGTTGGCTTTGTCAAAAACCGGTTGCATCAATTCATTTTGCTTTTTCTGCAATTGCTTTTGTGCCATTTGGTTAAAGCTTTGAATGCGTTGTTGCAAGTTCTGCAAATCTTCAACTTTTGCTTGACGTACAATATCTGTTAAAGAATCTTGTTTTTCAGAGAACTCGTTCAATTTTGATTGATATTCCTTCTGCATGTCGCTCATCTGATCGTCAAGACCTTTTGCTTGCTTTTGGATTTCTGCCTGTGCAGCTTTTGTTTCTGGCATCGCCTGAATTAATGCCTGCGAATCAATGTGGGCAAATTTTAACGTTTGTGCATTGACTAATCCCGCTGACAAGAACAAGACGGATACTAAAAAAATTCTAAAAACACTTTTCATGATCGTTATTGGATTTTAAATTTTGATGACAAATATAGAATATTAATTTTTATAACCAAGCTTTTCAAGCACCTGATCACTAAGATCGTATTTGGGGTTTGTATAGAGCATGGTGAGGCTTCCTGCCTTATCAAAAATCACCGCATAACTGCCTTCGTTGGCAATGTCTTGAACGGCATTAAAAATATCATCTTGAATCGGTTTGATTAAACTTTCACGCTTTTTGTACAAGTCGCCTTTGGGACCAAAATATTTGCGTTGGAGTGCTTTGTAGTTCTTCTCTTTGGTCACGATGACATCTTCTCGTTTGCGTTTCATATCATCTGAAAGCAGAACCGATTCTGCTTGGTAATCTTTGTACATTTTATCAAGCTCGTTGTGCATGGTTTCCAATTCCTTTTGGTATTGCGAAGAAATTTGGTCCAGTTGCTCTTGAGCAGCATTGTATGCCGGAATGTTTTGTAAAATATATTCCGTATCGATATACGCATATTTCTGCGCCATTGTTGTAGCTCCAACAGCCACCAGCAACACAACGATTAAACTTATTTTTTTCATGGCATTTCTATTTAAATTCATAATGTAAAGGTTTAAACAAATACCGAGCCAATCCGCTAATCATCAGAACTGCTGACCAATAACGAAGTGGAACTGACTTCCGCCAACAGATTTGTCACCGTTGACAGCATCAAATCCGTATCCCCAATCGATCCCCATCAAACCAAACATCGGCAGAAAGATTCTCACACCAACACCCGCAGAACGTTTCAAGTCGAAAGGGTTGTAATTCTGGAAGTCCATCCAGGCATTACCGGCTTCGAGGAAGGTCAGCATGTAGATTGTAGCCGATGGTTTCAGCGTTAACGGATAACGCAATTCCATGGTTAATTTATTGTACATGTTCGATCCGGTTGTCGGACTCAAACTATAGTCTTTGTATCCTCGCAGAGCAACAATGTCTGCCCCGTAGAAGTTATATCCTGACATTCCTGAACCACCAACACGGAAACGCTCGAATGGCGAACGACGATACTTGTTGTAATAGCCGAGGAAGCCATATTCAAACTTGGTGTATAGTACCAGGTTCCTGTTTTTACTCAATGGGGTATACCATCCGCCCTTCAACTTCCATTTGTGATATTCAATCCAACGATAGCGTTGCTCAGCAGTCAGGTTTGGATCGCTGTAGTCGACACCATCAAACAACGAGTATGGTGGTGTAAACTGAACAGTCAATGAAAATTCGGATCCGCTTCTTGAGTACAGCGGATTATCAACCGAGTTACGACCAAATGCTGTTTTAAAACTCAGGTTATTGAACTCGCCACCACCACTATTATTTCCATCATTCAGGAAGTAATAGTAATTCGACATATTTTGTAGTTTGTAGTGCTCCAATGACAACTGGTGATAAACCGTGAAATAGTCGTCAGGCCATGACAAACGGTAGCCGTATCCAAGCGCAAATGAGGTGGTAACCTGTACCTGGTCACTCTCTGATGAACCACTGGTGTTATAGTTGTAATTGGAACCCGGATCGTATCCATATCCACCGTATCCCCCGTAGGATCCATAAGCTCCGTAAGGGGAATACCCGCCATAAGGAGAGTAGCCACCACCATAACCTCCGTAAGGAGAATAACCACCATATCCAGAACCGTAAGGGCTATAGGAACTACTATAATAATTGTTTGCTGAATAATTCACTTTTGAGTGAGAGAACGAAATCGTGAACGAGTTAGGCTTTTTGCCGCCCAGCCAGGGTTCAGTAAATGAAGCACTGTATGATTTGTAGAATTTACCACTGGTTTGTCCTCGAATACTCAATGTTTGACCATCACCTGTTGGCAGCGGTCTCCAGGCTTCTCCGTTAAAGATGTTCCGTACCGAGAAGTTCGAGAATTTCAGCCCGAGTGTTCCAACAAACATGTTGGCTCCCCAACCACCCGACAATTCAATCTGGTCATTGGCTTTTTCCTGCAATTCGTACTTGATATCTACCGTTCCGTCTTCAGGATGTGGCACGACATCTGGGTTGATCGCCTCCGGGTCAAAGTATCCCAGCTGTGACAATTCACGCACCGAACGGATAATTTTTGTTTTGCTGAACAGGTCGCCGGGTAATGTACGCAATTCCCGACGGGCAACGTGCTCATGTGTTTTTGTATTTCCCTGAATAATCACGCGATTGATCGTGGCCTGGTTACCTTCGTACATACGCATTTCAAAATCAATGGTATCATTCTCAACCTTCGATTCTACAGGGGTCAGCTGGAAGAACAGGTAACCGTTATCGAGGTACAGGTTGCTCACCGCATCGTCGTCCTCAGTCAATCGTTTGTTCAACAATTTTTGGTCAAACACATCGCCTTTCTTAATCCCCAAATAGGCGCTCAGGTAATCCGATGGATAGATGGTGTTTCCAACCCATTTGATATTTCCGAAGTAGTACTTGTCTCCTTCGTCAATCCACATGTCAATACGAATCAGTTTATCGTCAAGTTTGGTAATGCTGTCCTTGACAATGGTCGCATCACGATAACCTTTTTCGTTGTATTTTTTAATGATATTCTGTTTGTCTTCAGCATACTTTTCCTGGTTGAATTTTTTGGTCCGGAAGAAGTTTTTCAGCTTGCGGGCATTCGTTTTCTTCATCGCCCGGTCCAGCACGCTCGTTTTTAACTGGTGAACACCGTGATAAACGATCTCATCAACTTTCACTTTTTCCTTCTTATTCACATAAATGTCCAGGATGACACTGTTTGCAGAAGTGGAATCGTCGCGTTGCACAATGTTAACGTCCGTATTCAAAAAGCCTTTATCCAGGAATATCCCTTTAATGATTCGCTCAGCGTTGTTTATCTGGTTATCAGTCACCTGACTCCCCTTCAGGAGCAACACCTTCTTGGTAATATCGTCCTTTTCACTTTTCGAGACCCCATAAAAATTCACATCTGATAGCTTGGGCCGTTCCTGCAAATAGATGTTCAGCCAAATTTTATTGCCAACGATTTTACTGGCTTCAATTTTGACATCGGAAAACAACTTGTGATCCCACAACTTTTTGATGGCCCTGGTTATATCGTCCCCCGGAACAGTAATCTCATCACCGACAGCCAGTCCTGAAATCTGGACAAGTACATTGGTATCGAGGTAGCGAATACCGAGTACGTTGATACCCCCAATAACGTAGGTTTGCGGATTTGAGTAAGATATAGAAAAGTTTGTGCTGTCTGCTGCAGTTTGAGCAAACGTACTAACACTAAACAATAAAAGGATGAAGAATAATTTCAGTTTACGCATTTCTGGAATAAATTAGCTAACTAATTGTTGACTGGTTTTACCAAACCTTCTCTCTCTGTTTTGGAAGTCGCAAATTGCCTCAAAGAGATCTTCTTTACTAAAATCAGGCCATAGTTTTGGGGTGAAATAAAACTCGGCATAGGCAATTTGCCACAATAAAAAATTACTTATTCGGTGTTCTCCACTTGTACGAACAAGTAACTCAGGGTCTGGCATTCCATTGGTAGCAAGATATTTATCAAGTAGTTCTTTTTCAATGTTATTAATTTCCAGTCCACCACTTTTCACTTCGGCAGCTATTTTTCGAATGGCTTCTGTAATTTCCCATTTCGAGCTGTAACTCAAGGCCAACACAAGGGTTAGCCCTGTGCAGCTATTGAGTTCATCCATCGACCATTTCAACTTTTTCTGCACTTCCTCCGGCAAACTGTTAAAATCACCGATCATTGTCAAGCGAACATTTTGCTCTTTCAACTTTTCGGTTTCATCATTTATGGCCTGAACAAGCAACCCCATCAACGCATTCACTTCGGCTTGTGGACGCGACCAGTTTTCGGTCGAAAAAGCGTACAAAGTCAAATACTGAATTCCGATTTCCGCGGCGCCTTCCACCGTTGATCGAACAGCTTCAACCCCATGCTCATGTCCAAAAATCCGTTCATTGCCATGTTGAGCAGCCCATCGGCCGTTCCCATCCATGATAATGGCGATGTGTTTGGGTAGTTTGTTTTTATTTATCTTGTTCTTACAGGTCATTTTGATCTAGTTAATATTCTCATAAACGGCACATTCTTTACCTCCCTGGTAAAAACGATAAGTCAGGTGAATCCCAAAATGAAGGGTGTAATCATTATTCAACAAGGCATTGTTGTACCCTTTCCAATGTCCGGAGACATCACCGGCCTGGTTCGTTTCAGTGACATAAAATTTCCGGGGATCATCGAGGTTGTCAATTTTATCGTTGAAATACTTGCGTAAAATTGCTTCAACGCCAACCCCCAATCGTTTTCCAATATTAAACTTGAATCCAAAACCAACCGGGATATTCAATCCAATCACCGCATCTGTCCGCTCAATCAACAAGCTGTTTCTAACATCAGCAGGAACTTTTGCCCGCTGAGAAGGATTGAGGTAAAAAAGCATCTGGCTTAGCCGGACCGGATCATATTCGTAATTGAACATACTGGCTCCAACCCCTCCAAGCAAATAGGTTGTCGAATTGTACTTCTTACTTCCCATAATATACCTCGAGAAATTAAACTCCCCCATCAGCGCAATGTCGGTTAAGAATTTGTTAAAGTCATAAGGATACTCTTCAAAATAACCCTTTGCACCGATTGTTCCCAGTGTTGCCTGCGTTCTCAGGCTCAACCTCGAATTGAAGTTGTACCGAATATACAGTCCGAAATTTGGATTCAAAGAACTTGCCTTATCCACATTGTTCATGTCTCCAATGTAACTACCTATGCCACCCCATATTCCAATGTCTGCTGTCTTGTTATTTTGGGCAGAAACGGAGTAAAAACTGAGGATGCTTAAAATGATTACAAAAACTCTTCTCATCGACTATCTTTTTCATTGAAAGGTTAATAATAAAAAGACAGTATGGTAAAACATTCTGGCATTCAATAACTACATTTGAAACTTATACCTTCCAAGAGCTACAAAAGTAATATAATTATCAGAACATCTTACTGACTGCTTATTATAAAACCGAAATAGAGGTTAAAAATTGTTAAGCTGTTTGGGTTAATTTCTTCGGTCTGCTCCCCACATCAGTTTGTTACGGAGAGTGCTGAAAAAACTGTGCCCGGGAAGTTTTAATGTTTTCACATGAAAATCAGCTTTATTGATGTGTATTTCACCGGGGAAATCAATGGCTTCAGAGCGCGAATCCAGCGAAGCTAAAAATTGGTGTCCCCGACCTTCAACGTGCAAACGTAAAGGAATATGATCAGGCACAACAATTGGACGAACGGTCAAATTGTGAGGAGCGATCGGCGTGATAATGATGCTCCTGGAGTCAGGCGTCAAAATCGGCCCTCCAACACTCAACGAATAAGCTGTAGATCCGGTTGGTGTGGAAATGATCAACCCATCGGCCCAGTAGGTTGCCAGGTAGTCGCCATTCAAAGAAGTATGAATGCGAATCATGGAGGAAGTATCTAACTTCGTAACGGTGATTTCGTTTAAGGCATAATTGAAATCGCCAAAGAATTTGCCCTTTTCGCTCAACTGCAACACTGAACGCTCTTCAATCTCGTATCGCCCATTAAAAATATGATCGATAGCCTGGCTCATATCATCCCGGGAAATGTCTGACAAAAACCCCAAACGTCCCAGGTTCAAACCAACTGCCGGTATCGACTTATTTTTCAGTGTTAAAACCGATTGCAGAAAAGTACCGTCACCGCCAATGCTAAATAAAAACTGAACATCGTCAGGTAAATCATTGCCGGAAGTAAACAGGCCGGCCACATCGGGGGTTTGGCTGCAATGTTGACGTACAAACTCAAAAAATGGTCTGTACATGAAAATTTGAATCTGCCTTTCTTTTAGCAGTTGAAAAAGTTTCGCTAAGTCGGGGGAAAATGCGGGTTCGATATTAATTCCAAAGATTGCGATAATCATATCCGGACACTAAATGTTCATGAATTTCATCAATTGATTGAACCGGTCGTCATACATATTATTGAGCACGGAATCATCCATAAAAACAGCTTTGATGGTGTAATCGTACCTCACAAAAGTCTGAATAATCGGCGATAAATCGACCTGATTCACTTTCAAGGTCACAATCATTTCCTTGGAATCCTTTCCTTTCGATATGTACAGACTCAAAATCTTGGTATCGTTCCCCTCCACAATCTGCGCAATCTGGGCCAGCGAATAATCAATCGGATTTAACTCCAGGATAATGATACCGCCAGGCTCATTCACAGCAACCAGTTCTGCAATCTTTTTCGACAAGTCCATGACTGATATCACGCCCAGGTAATTGTGTTGTAAATCCAATACGGGAACCAAGGTCAGTTTTAGCTCTGAAATCAACGAGGCCACTTCAAATAGATGTTGATTGGTATGGACATGGGGCTGTAACAGAAATTCCCGGCATTCATCCATCTTCTTATCAATCAAATTCAAATCGTAAATCGTCTTATCCGAAATCAATCCCAGGTACTGATGGTTGTCTACCACCGGCAAATGAGAGATCCGGAAGATCTCCATCCAATTCAGCGCTTTCTGCCCGTCATCGTCCAAACGAAGCGATGGAATTACATCTGATATGAGTTCTTTTGCGATCAATTTTTTATTTGTTTCAATTCTAAATTGTAACTTGCAGCCCTCATTCAATATACCATGACAAGACTTAGTGTAAATATAAACAAAATAGCAACATTAAGAAACTCACGCGGGGGAACAGTGCCTAGCGTGGTTGATGCTGCAATAAATTGTCAAAAGTTTGGTGCAGAAGGAATTACCATCCACCCTCGTCCCGACGAACGACACATTACCCGTCAGGATGTTTACGATATTAAACCACACATTACTACCGAGTTAAATATCGAAGGATATCCCAGTGAAGATTTTTTAAAATTGGTAATTGACGTCAAAGCAGATCAGGTAACACTGGTCCCGGACGAGCCCGGTCAGTTAACATCAGATCATGGGTGGGACACCTCTAAACACGAATCATTCTTGAAAGAAGTGATTCATCGTTTGCAATCCAATGGTATCCGGACGTCGATTTTTGTGGATCCGGAACTCCATGCTAT
Source organism: Sunxiuqinia sp. (assembly GCA_035266925.1). GTDB lineage: Bacteria > Bacteroidota > Bacteroidia > Bacteroidales > Prolixibacteraceae > Sunxiuqinia. The sequence goes on from DATFMO010000079.1 coordinate 9,258, forward strand.
TGAGGGAGCAGGCCGCGTTGGAACTGATCGCATCGAATTATACACCGAGCCTTACGCAACCTTGTATCCCAAAGATGCAGACAAAGCTGTGGCGCCATTCGTGAAAGCAGCCGAACTGGCTCAAGAACTTAATCTGGGAATTAATGCAGGTCATGATCTCAGTTTGAAAAACCTGAAATTTCTGATTGATAAAATCCCGTACATTGAAGAAGTTTCCATTGGGCACGCACTCATTGCAGATGCACTTTACCTGGGATTGCGCAACACCATTCACGAATACCTGGATTGCATTCGTCCCTAAAACAATAACCAACCAAATCATCATTCAAACAACAAGCCAATCATCCCTGAACTTTTAACGCAGAACACATTCGTTATGAAGTTATTTTACCGGGAAGAAGGAAAAGAAAATCCAAAAACAATCGTCATTGTTCATGGGCTTTACGGTTCATCGGACAACTGGTTGACGGTGGGCAAAAAGTTGGGCAGAAAGTATCATGTGTACATGATTGACCAGCGAAATCACGGACGTTCACCAATGGCCGATGAACATACCTACGAAGGCATGGTGGATGACCTGGCCGAATTCTTCGACGAGCACAACATTGAAAAAGCGATTGTCGTTGGTCATAGCATGGGTGGAAAAACTGCTATGCTTTTTGCTGCAGACTACCCGGAACGGATTGAAAAGCTTATTGTCGCTGATATTGCTCCCAAAAATTACTTCGAGCTCGAAGATAAAAGCCAGTATTACCAGCATCATTACATACTGGAATCGCTCAAAGAAGCAAGGATGCAGCAATATAACAGTCGTGAAGAAATTGCCGACTTCCTGCGCTTAAAATTTGATAGCGAAAGTCTGGTATTGTTCCTGTTGAAAAGCGTTTATCGCAACAAGAAAACCCACAAATTTGACTGTCGCATCAATGTTGATGTCCTTTATGATTACCTGGACGAAGTGATCAGCGGTGTCAACTATCGCTGGTTTGAAGACCGCATGCCCATCCTGAAATACCCGGTACTGTTCATCAAAGGGGAAAAATCACCCTACATTGGTAACGATGATCAACAAAAGATTCTTGAAATTTACCCCGACGCACACATCGAGGTCATTCCCAATGCCGGTCACTGGCTGCATGCCGAACAACCCAAGTTATTCATGGAAGCTTTGGAGCGATTTATCTAACGATTGTAAAGGCGTGTGATTTTATTCAGATAATCGAGATGCATTGGTTTCAACTGACTCCAACGAAAGCGCCATTCCCAATTCCCATGGGTGGTTCCCGGAATATTCATCCGGCTTTGCGAATCCAGTCCCAACAAATCCTGCAGGGGCATGATGGCCATCGTTGCAACAGACGACCAAGCCAGCTCGATCATTTTTTCAGGCATCTTACGAATTGAAATCGGGAAATACGCTTTCAGGTTTTTACGTTCGGCCACTGTCGTTGATTTCAGCCAACCAACCGTTGTGTCATTGTCATGTGTACCTGTATATACCACGGTATCAGTGTGAAAGTTGTGCGGCAGGTGTTCGTTGGTTTCGTCCGATGAATATCCAAATTGTAGCACTTTCATCCCCGGAAAATTAAAATCAAGTCGCAGCTGTTCAACCGCTGGCGTAATGATTCCCAAATCTTCTGCAATCACCGGTAAGTCACCAATTTGTGATTGCAATAATTGAAACAATTCACGTCCTTTGGCTGGTACCCATTTCCCATTAATTGCGGTCTGTTCATCAGCAGCAACGGACCAAAAGGATTCCAATCCCCGAAAATGATCAATCCGGATCAGGTCAAACATATTCAAACAAAAATGCACCCGGGCCACCCACCAATCAAATTGGCGTTCCTCCAAGCGGTCCCAGTCAAAAACAGGGCAGCCCCACAATTGGCCGGTTTCACTAAAATAATCGGGGGGAACACCGCCAACGTGCGTCATCGCACCCTTTTTATCCAATTGAAAAATATCCTGGTTGGCCCACACCTCTGAGCTGTCATACGAAACATACAACGGAAGATCGCCAACCAGTTGAACGTCTTTCTCGTTCGCATATTCTTTCAGCTCAAACCACTGCTTGAAAAAGATGAATTGAACAAACCGATGAAAATTGATGGAATCAGCATGCTCATGATAAATGCGATCCAGTACATGTCCATCACGCTTTTTGAACTCGTCCTCCCATTCGTTCCAGATCATCAATTCATTTTCCTCTTTCAACGCCTGAAACAATGCATAGTCGTTCAGCCACCACGAATGCTCGCCCAGAAAATGATAATACGCCTCCTTGAAATGAATAAACTGCTCCTGAAACCGCACAAAAGCGCGCTGCAACAATGCGATCTTCACTGGCTCAACCTCCTCATATTCGACTTCCGTCTCCGAGAACGCCTGATGATTCAACAATTCCCGGTCAAAAAGTAAACCTTCCTGAACCAACTTTTTCATGCTGATTAACAACGGACTGCCAGCAAAGGCCGAATAACTCTGATAAGGTGAATTACCGTATCCGGTTGGTCCGAGTGGTAAAATTTGCCATAACTTTTGGTTGCTTTCGCTTAAAAAATCAACAAATGCGAACGCATCTTCTCCCATATTTCCAATACCAAACTCACCCGGCAATGAGCTCACATGCAAAAGAATACCACTACTTCTTGTCATTCGATTTTATTTCAAGCGTTTCTAATTGTTCGATTTTTTCAAATTCCAAAAATAAGTGTTTTCAACAGAACACCTTAACGTTCTGTATTAAATCCGTTGGCTTAAGTAAAATTCCCGTCGAAAATGTACCTTTGCCAAATCATTAAAAAGAAATAAGCATGGCTGCAATCGGACAAATGAATGAGCTACAGGTTGTAAAAACCGTTGATTTTGGGATTTATCTCGACGGAGTTGAACATGGTGAAATCCTCATGCCCAAAAGGTATGTACCGGAAAATTGTCAACCGGGCGATGTACTCAGCGTATTTATCTACCTGGATTCCGAAGATCGGTTGATTGCTACTAATGAAACGCCCAAAGCCATGATCGGTGATTTTGCCTTGCTAAAAGTCGTATCGGTAACCAGTGTTGGTGCCTTCCTTGATTGGGGCCTCCCCAAAGATTTACTGGTGCCGTTTCGTGAACAGCAGCAAAAGATGGAAGCCGGCCAATCGTACCTGGTGTACATTTATTTGGACGACGAAAGCCAGCGGATTGTTGCCACTTCAAAATTGAATAAATGCCTGGACAATGTTCCCGTAGATTATGAAATTGGCGAGGAAGTAGACTTAGTTGTCGCTCAAAAAACCGATTTGGGTTACAAAGCCATCATTGACAATAGCCACTGGGGAATGCTTTTCAACAATGAAATTTTTCAGGATTTGAAGATTGGCCAAAGTCTGAAGGGCTTCATCAAAGCGATTCGTGAAGATGAAAAAATTGACCTCGTTTTACAACCCGAAGGCTACGAAAAAATAGATGATATCTCACAATCTATATTAAACAAGCTGGCTGCAAACAATGGATTTCTGGCCCTCAACGATAAAAGCGATCCGGAGTTAATCCGAAAGACATTTCAAATCAGCAAAAAAAATTTCAAAAAAGCCATCGGCTCCTTATACAAACACCGACTTATCAGCATTGAAGACGATGGCATCCGCTTGCTTTGACCAGTCTCAGTATTCAGTCACAGTCATCAGTGAATCCAATCACGAATGACCAATTATCGAATGACTAATGACCAATTTTCCAATTCAAATCAATCATCAGCTTTTAAAAAGTAACCTGTAACTCGCAACCGAACTTTATGAAACTTTGTATTGCCGAAAAACCAAGTGTAGCCCGGGAAATTGCTCAAATTATTGGAGCAAAAAGCCGTCGCGATGGCTACTATGAAGGGAACGGCTACCAAGTCAGTTGGACGTTTGGTCACCTGTGCACTTTGAAAGAACCACACGACTACACCAAACGCTGGAAATACTGGAATATGAATGAACTCCCAATGATTCCCAAACGGTTTGGGATCAAGGTAATTGACGATTCCGGCGTCAAAAAACAATTCAGCGTTCTCGAAAAACTAATTTCCGACGCCGAAGAAATCATCAACTGTGGTGATGCCGGACAAGAAGGCGAACTCATTCAGCGATGGGTGCTGGCTAAAGCCAAAAACAAAGCGCCGGTGAAACGACTTTGGATTTCATCATTGACCGAAGAAGCTATTCGAGAGGGTTTTGAAAAGTTGATGAAAAGCGAAGATTTTGATCTGTTGTACGAAGCGGGAAGTGGACGAGCCATCGGCGATTGGTTGCTGGGCATGAACGCCACTCGTTTGTACACCTTGAAATATGGACAAAACAAACAGGTACTTTCCATCGGTCGTGTGCAAACCCCCACCCTTGCCTTGATCGTAGCACGCCAACAAGAAATCGACAATTTCAAATCGGAACCGTTTTGGGAAATCAAAACCCTTTACCGGGAAGCAACTTTTTCAAGCACTACCGGCCGTTTTAAAAAGCAGGAAGAAGCTCTAAAAGTACTGGAAGAAATTTCTGACATTGACTTGTACATCGGTAAAATTGAAAAGAAAAATAGCCGGGAGCACCCTCCCCGCTTGTTTGACCTGACTGCGTTGCAGGTCGAATGCAACCGTAAATTCAACCTGAGTGCGGATGAAACCTTGCGAACCATTCAGGCCCTTTACGAAAAGAAAGTGACCACCTACCCACGTGTAGACACGACGTTCCTGTCTGACGATATCTACAAAAAAGTGCCGGGCATTCTGAAAAATCTGAAAAGCTACGAAATTCTGACAGAGCCAATTCTTGCAAGTGGTAAAATTCGAAAATCGAAAAAAGTATTCGACAATAAAAAAATTACGGACCACCACGCGATCATTCCGACCGGAACAAATCGAATTGATCTGAACGATGCAGAGCGCAAAGTTTTCAATTTGGTGACCAAACGTTTTATCGCTGTTTTTTATCCCGATTGCGAAGTGGCCAACACCAGCGTAGAAGCCACCATCGGGCAACATGATTTTAAAGCGACCGGAAAACAAATTCGCAAACCGGGTTGGCGAGTTGTTTTTCAGGATGAAAAGAAGTCAGGGCAATCAGAAGAAAATATTCTGCCTGAATTTAAAACGGGGGAACACGGGCCACACCAACCCGAATTGCAAGAGAAACAAACCAAACCGCCCAATTACTATACTGAAGCTACATTGCTGCGGGCGATGGAAACGGCCGGCAAAAACATTGACGATGATGAAATTCGCGAGCTAATGAAAGAGAATGGAATCGGCCGCCCCTCAACGCGTGCCAATATCATCGAAACGCTTTTTCGTCGGCGGTACATCCGCAAAGAACGGAAACGGCTGGTAGCCACACCAACCGGCATGGATTTGATCAATACCATTGAAAATGACCTGCTTAAATCAGCCGAGCTCACCGGGCAATGGGAACGCAAACTGAAACAAATCGAATCCGGCGAACTGGCCATCAACCAATTTATGGCCGAACTGAAAAACATGGTGACCGAGGTCATCTGGCAGGTCAAGAAATCGCCTAAAAAGGAAATTACCATCCTGGAAGATCCCAGGGCGCAAAAAAAGAAACAGGCTGAAAATTCGTCAGCAAATAAGAAGAAAGACAAACCGGATGAAAAACTGACTTGCCCAAAATGTGGCAAAGGAACGCTCTTGAAAGGCAAAGCTGCCTGGGGCTGCTCCGAATGGAACAATGGCTGTCATTTCAAAATTCCATTCAAACAATTCGGCAAAAAAATGACCGACAAACAAGTCAACACCATAGTCAACAAAAAGAAAAGTCCACTCATCAAAGGATTCAACTACCAGGAACTAAAATTGAATGGACGGCTATTTTTGAACGGCGAAAATTCCATCCAGCTTCAACCAGATATCAAAGACGAACCAAGTTGCCCCAAATGCAACAGCGGCAAAATCCTGAAAGGCAAAACAGCCTGGGGCTGCTCCAATTTTAAGGAATGTGATTTTAGGATACCGTTTGAAATTTGATATTGAGACTTGAGCCCGTTTCAAGTATCTCAAATTAAATCTTTCTAAAAAAATCATGACAGAATTCGATGACTGGTAGTCTCTTTTTGTCACAAATTTGCACGGCTTTTTTTGTTCTCATATTTTCACGATTTTAGAAAAAATCAACCCAAAAATTACGGAAATCACTTATTGTATGAAATTACTCCTTTCCCTTACTTGGAAGTTTAAAACTGGATCGCCTTGAAGTATTCATAAAATCACGCAACAAACTAATAATGAGAATTGCAAGAAATTATGTGCCAATAATAATAACATTTGTCTGCTTGAGCATTTCAAGTTGTGTCACGCAGGCTCCGACTGTTAAAAACGACAAGCAGTCTCCCACTCCTGTCAAAACAATAAATTCGTATGTCCCGTTAGGACAAGAAAGCGATGAGGCCAACTTTACCCAGTTGGAATTAGCGCGGGATCAAGGAAAAGCTACAGAAGCAGCTCTGACTTATCTTTTGCAAAATAGTTTCGGGGAAGAAATGACAGCCGGGCCATACCACATAGCTTTCTGTATTGAAAAACCCAAAGGCTACTATCAACAAGTAAATGGCAAGTCAACGTGGGTTTCGCCCTCGGGAAATGCGTTTATCAGTGTTATCGTGCGAGATGGATTCGACGGTCGAATCATACCGGATTTGAATATCAAATTAACGATGGAAAGTCGACTGGTAGACATTTTCAAAAGTAAACAGTTACCGTATGGATGGTTTCCGCTGGTAAACCGCTACGGTGATAATGTTGAGCTCCCGCAAAGAGATGAATACAGTTTAAAAATAGAAATTGATATTCCAAAGTTCAAGCGCGAAGATTATATCAATGGAGATCGATACCCTGAGATTGTGAAGGCGGATTTTAATCATTTTAGTTTTCAGATTAATGAATTAAAAGACCCCGTTCGATCAGACAACCAGAATGCATGGTTGGCATTGGCAGTAGCACAGGGAAGAGCTGAACAGGATGCCCTTGAAACAATGATGGGTAAAGTGGCGACCGATGGAAAGGAAGAACAAAATGGTGATTATTTAGTGGCCTATACTTATGATTATGCGGCAGGATACTGGGAATTAAAAGCCGGAAAATTAAAATACAATAACAGAATTATTCAGAGCACCGAAAAAAACGGAAATATAGGAATCATTGTCATGGATAAAATGACGGGACGCTTTCTTCCTAATCTAACTATTTCAGCGCGATTCCTATACGATCTAAACCCGATTGTAAAGGTCAATCCGGAATTAGTATGGCATCCCTGGTTGTATCACTATGCCCAAAACATTCGAATTCCGGGAGGTAAATCCTACACATTACAGGTTCATGCTGATCCTCCAGCCTTCCGTAGATATGATAAAAACATTGGTGAGATCATGAATAAGCCAATCGATATTTCTTTTTCGGATATTAAAGTCAAAAGTGGTCAAAAATAAATTACTGACTTATGCTTAAAAAAATTACCTTTTTTCTATCCTTTTTGGTGTTAAGCAGCATTTATGCTCAGGCCCAGCACGACTATAAAATCTACGAGTGGGAAAAGTATCATCGTGGCTGGATGGAAGTTGGCCTCAGAGCCAGCCGAATTTTCAACAATTCGAATACTTACCAATTTTATTTTGATGGAAGGAACCGGGTCAAACAAGGATTGAGCATGACAACTGCAAATATTGCCTATGGATTTAGCGATAAACTGATGGTCGGTCTGAATTCAGATTTTCTGGTCAAAGGGTCAATCGGCGCTAATTTTTATCGGCTAAGGGCTAATGCCCTTTATCGCCTCAGTGATAAGCATTCTCATTCCCTGGGAACTTCCCTTTTTCTGGAATATTCGATTCCCAATTCCCTCTCTAAATTACCTACGGAAATTGAATTAAAGCTCATTCTTTCCAAGCAATGGGGAGATTTTCAACTCGATATTAATCCATCACTTGTTCAGGCTCTTTCCGGGAGTGAAGCCGACCGCCAAAGTGCTTTAGCTAACTGCAATGTGGGATTTTACTGGAAAAGGCACTATGTTTTTCAGCCAGGCCTTGAATATTATGGAGCGTTTGGTGAAGTCACAAACTTATCATCACAAAAGGAGCAGATTCACGAACTTTTCGCAGTTGCCAACATTCGGCTTGCTGATGGCCTTTTATTCAATATTGGTGCGGGTCATGGCCTGACTGATGCCTCAGAAACCGTCGTTGGCAAAATTGGAATTCGGTATCAATTTCCAACCATCAGCCCAAGAAAACAACACTGGTAAACGATAAGAACAGTTTTAGGGTGAAGGGGTGTAATCTTTAATTTAAAAGTTACATCCCTTATTTTTTTTTACTTTTTAGTGATAAATTTATTCTCACTTGCAACCCTGCATGTTTTTTCTTGTCACTAATAGCGAAAACAGATTAAAACTTGGGTAAAGCGGCATTCATACATCAACACCTGATTGAAGACTGTAAGCGAGGCAATGATCAAGCCCGCTTTGAAGTCTATAAGCTGTATTCCAAAGCGATGTTCAACGTGTGCTACCGCATGATGAACAGCCGCGAGGATGCCGAAGACATGCTGCAGGAAATTTTTCTGCAAGCGTTCACCAAGCTCGACAGTTTTCGCTTCGAATCCAGTTTTGGGACCTGGCTAAAAACCATCGCTGTGCGAACATGTATCAATGCTATCAACAAGCGAAAAGTCGACCTGGTCTATTGTGACGAGATATACGACCACCGGCCAACAGAGGAAGAAACAGATGCCGTGCAGCTCACAACCGACAACATCCTCAAAGCCATGGAGGAATTGCCCGAAGGAGGCCGGATCGTTTTCTCACTTTACCTGCTTGAAGGATATGATCATGGTGAAATTGCCCAAATAATGGGTATCACCGAATCAACTTCAAAATCGCAGTTTATGCGTGCCAAACGCAGGGTACAGGATCTATTAAGAAACCAACAATTGCGGACAGTATGAAAGAAGATCGTTTTGAAAAATTTGTGCGGGATAACCGGGAGGATTTTGACATTCACAGTCCATCACCCGAGTTATGGGAGCAGCTGAATAAGCAATTAAAAAAGTCAGTCAGTAAGCACTGGACAAAATCGCCCTGGCTAAAAGTGGCTGCTGTATTCGTACTGGCGATACTGGGATCAGGCGTACTTTTGAACAACTATTTTTCACCAAGTCACCAGTTGCACCTGGCGGCCAAAGCCGACCCGGAATTACAGGAACTCATTGAAGCTGAATCCTATTATGCACATGAAGTTGACGGAAGGCTGAAAGAGATTCAGAAATGCTACAAGCTGAATCCTGAATTGAAATCGGAAGTGGAAGGAGATTTGGAAGAATTGGATACCATGTACAATTCATTGAAGAATGACTTAAAAGATAATGTTTCTAACAAAGAAGTGATTGAAGCCATGATTGAAAATAATCGTTACCGGTTAAAACTGGTCGATGATGTTTTGAGTCAAATAAATTGCTAATCAAGATGAATATGAAAAAATTTGGTCGCCTACTTTTATGGGTATTGCTGATCATCTCCGGAGCCGAATCAGCACACGCCCAATACACGGAATCCCGCGAGCTTCACAAGCGTTACGCTGTGAAACCAGGCACCAGTATTGAGATTACTAATAAATACGGGAACATTGAAATGAATACTTGGGACAAGGACTCTGTCGTGATTGATGTGATGATGAAGGTCGAAGAGAAAAAACAGTCACGGTTGGACAAAACACTGGATAACATCGACTTCGATTTTACCAATGGCCCCACTTATTTGATCGCGAGAACCATTGTCGATAAAAACCGCTCACAGTTAGAAAGTGAGTTCCTGAAGTTTAAAGAGACACTGTTGCAAACTGACGGCTCCGTTCAAATCGATTACAAAGTTTGGCTTCCTTCCACAAACCCATTGAAAATTGAAAATAAGTTTGGTAATATTTATCTTGAAGATTACAATGGAACTGCAGATATTAGTTTGAGTAACGGCAAATTAAAAGCACATGACTTAAACGAAAGAGCAACCATCAATTTAAGCTTTGCCGATGCTTCAATCAATGAAATGACATCCGGGCGAATTTCAGCCGATTACAGCGACATCTATATCCGGGAGAGTGGCGACTTGCGTATCACAAGCAAATCATCAGAAATAGAGCTGACAAATGCCAAATCGCTGACCCTTGATTCACGGCGTGACAAATTCCGGCTGCGAAAAATTGATGCCATTGAAGCCGATGCCAGCTTTTCCTCATTTCGAATGAATGAACTCACGGATAAGGCGACGTTACGACTAGCATACGGTGACCTGGAAATTGAAAAAGTGCCGGTTGACTTTTCGAATATTTACATCGAATCCAAAAACACAGACATCAGTCTCTATTTCAACCCTGAAAATCAATTCAATTTTGAATTAACTGAGACGAAGACGGATCTGAACCTGGGCCATGGGATCACCGTATCCGACAAAAAAGTAACCAATGAAAAAGACGGCACAACCAACATTCATGGATACTTCAACAAAAAAACAGAAACCGGTAAAAAGCTGTACATCAACGCCATTTCGGGCGACCTGAATATATTGGGCAATTAGCATCTAATAAATGTACTGAAATCGTCGCTGTTTATTTACTAGTGGACAGATCGGGAAAATTCTGTCTCGGTGGATATCATTTACACGTCCCAAAATCAGCTGATAATCTGCTCAATAGACTCGTTCACCGAAAAAATTGGATTTTTAGTCAGCGTTTTGCAACCCTTCTTCAAAAATCCTGTCAATTAATTACAGAAAACAGACAAAACCACCCAAACGATTTTAAAACAATTAAATACAGAACCATGAAAACAAAGAAACTTAGCTACCTCACATTGTTGCTTTTTATAGCCGTAGGATTCAATTCCTGTCTCGAAGATTTTTCCGTGATTGGCAATGGCCATTCAGCCACAGAAACTCGCGGAACAAGCTATTTTGATGAAGTAAAATCATCTGGTTCCTTTGAGGTGTTCATCACACCAGGAGACGACTACCTGGTAGAAGTGACTGCCGAAACCAACCTGCTGCCGTACATTATTACAGAAGTGGACAATAA
>DATFMO010000080.1:0-2743 GCA_035266925.1 Sunxiuqinia sp.
AAGGTTTACCTGATTCTGTAAACAAAGCTTTCAATGAACGCTACATGCAATTTTTCAACTTCTATCTAGCAAACAGCGACAAAATTGAACGTGTTAACCTTTGGGGTGTGGATGATGGGCAGTCGTGGCTCAACAACTGGCCGGTGAGAGGGCGCACTGATTATCCGCTTTTATTTGACCGTAATTACCAGCCGAAACCAGTGGTGCAGGAGATCATTAATGCTGCGCTGGCTTCAAAATAGGCTGCTCGATGGTGGAATTAAAATCGAATAATTAGGATCATAATTCTGCCAGTTTTCTGTTGTTGTTGCGTCGGGTTTTGGTTTAGAAAAAGCGTTTAACACAAGCAGAATATTCAGTATTGTACACGGCCACGGCATGCCGTGGCCATAAGGTTGCTGCGAATCCCGACAGGCTAAGTATGGTCACGACATGTCGTGACCGAATAAATGTTTCCGTTTTTGCGACCGGAACAACGAATGGGAAAATCGGGTGTGAATCACGGCCACGGCATACCGTGGCCTTACGGTTACTGCGAAAACCGACAGACCAAGTATGGTCACGACATGTCGTGACCGTGTAAATAATTGCAGATTAATTAGATTTTTAAAAAGATGTTTTAATGAAGAAACCAAGATATTTAGTAAACGATTTATACACGGCTGATCCAGCTGCTCATGTTTTTAACGGCAAAATTTATATCTATCCTTCACATGATATTGAGTCTGGGATACCCGAGAACGATTTGGGAGATCACTTTGATATGCGTGATTACCATGTGTTTTCAATGGACTCGGTTGATGGTGAAGTCACCGATCATGGTGTTGCATTGGATGTAAAAAATATTCCATGGGCGGGACGGCAATTGTGGGATTGCGACTGTGCTTATAAAAACGGCAAATATTATCTGTATTTTCCCTTGAAGGACAAAACCGATATTTTCAGAATCGGGGTGGCTGTGAGTGACAAACCAGAAGGCCCTTTTGTGCCACAGGATGCACCGATTACAGGAAGTTATTCCATTGACCCATGCGTGTTTGGCGATGACGATGGTTCGCACTACATGTATTTTGGAGGCCTTTGGGGCGGTCAGTTGCAGCGCTACCGGAACAACAAAGCTATTGAGTGTGGGCATGAACCGGGGGATGATGAGCCTGCTTTACCGTCGCGGGTGGTGAAGCTGAGCGATGATATGCTGGAGTTTGGAGAAAACCCGCGAGACATCGTTCTACTGGACGAAAATGGCGAAATGCTGAAAGCGGGCAATCATGAACGACGTTTTTTTGAAGCCTCGTGGATGCACAAATATCAAGGGAAATATTACTTCTCATATTCCACTGGTAATACACACAAGCTTTGTTATGCAGTCGGGGACAATCCTTATGGACCATTCACTTACAAAGGTGTCATTCTTACACCGGTAGTTGGCTGGACCACTCATCATTCGATTGTTGAGTTTAAAAACAAGTGGTACCTGTTTTACCACGATAGCGTGCCATCCGGCGGGAAAACCTGGCTGAGAAGCATGAAAGTGATTGAGTTAGAATACAACAACGACGGAATGATAAAGACGATTGATGGCGAACTCTAAATAGTGATATTTTGTCGCTAATGAATAAGAACGAAATCACCAATAAGTTTGCTTTGGTGATTTCTGTTCTTATTTGCTTTTATGGTTATCCGCATTTTTACCTAGTTCGCAAATTCCTGCAGGGCGTCAGACTGGGATTCTCCCTGTTTGCCCCGATCCTAAAGGGAGCAGGGAAAATCAATTCGCTCCCTTCAGGGCTTGGGGCAAACGAATTGATTTTCAATACTTCATTCTGCTTTTAGGTATGCAAGCGGGTACTCATTTTGCTTTTTTAGGAGGAATATTCAAAAAAAAGCAATTTTGTTTATTAACTTTTAGTAGTCTTAGAATTTAACAGGGGAAAACCAATATTATCAAGCATTCGGATGGAGAAGGCAAAATTATTTAGCGAAGACGAGTTGGTTGTTTTTTTGAAGAAAAACTCCCCGGTCGCCTTTCAGCAATTGTTCGATTTGTATAGTCAACGACTGTATCATTTCGCCCTTTCTTATTTAAAATCCGATGCCGACGCTGAAGAAGTTGTGCAGGAAGTCTTTCTCAAAATCTGGGAAAACCGTGCGAACTTGAAAAGCGATACATCCCTAAAATCGTATTTGTTTACTATTGCCTTTAACGCCATCATAAAGAGTTTCAACAAGAAAATGAAGGAAGACAAATACAAGCACGAACTGTTCGAATGGTTAAGTCAACATCAACAGTCGCTGGAAAGCCACCTTGATTTTGAAGCCTTGCTTGACAAGCTTGATTCCTTGATTGAACAACTTCCGAAGAAAAGAAAGGTTGTTTTCCTGAAACGTAAAAAAGAGGGCAAATCCATTGCTGAAATCGCTGAAGAACTCGATATTTCTCCCAAGACCGTTAAAAATCAGATTACGGAAGCAATGAAGTTTCTGAAAAAGTCCTTTTTAAAGGAGGACATTGATGCTATTCTACTGTATTTTTTATTCCTTTCCTGAAAAAAAGTCAATTTTCCAATAGGACTTTTTCTTTTTCCTGGATATAACTGGTGTAAAGAACTCCGAGAGATATCTATGAAAAAGGAAAAAATTGATAGCAGACTAATTCGAAATTACGCCAAAGGGCGATACTCATTCAACGATTTAAAAAGGCTTTCCAATTGGTTCGAAAACCTGAACTACCAAAAAGAAATTA
>DATFMO010000081.1:0-2555 GCA_035266925.1 Sunxiuqinia sp.
ACGTTTACGACACTAGTGACGTTCGGAGGAGCTTTTTTCGCTTCATTCCCGCTGTTTTACTCGACATCGTTTGGAGGTGCCTACTGGGTTTGGGCGTTAATCTTGTTTTCCTTTATTATTCAGGCTGTATCGTACGAATACCGTAGCAAACCAGCTAATTTCCTGGGGGCAAAAACGTACGAAATTTTCCTGATTTTGAACGGTGCTTTGGGGACCATTTTGATCGGAACTGCGGTTGGAACCTTCTTTAATGGTGCCATGTTCAGTTTGAACGATATGAACCAGGTGAATTGGGCGACATCAACTCGTGGACTGGAGGCAGTGTTGACTTTCCACAATGTTGCACTTGGATTGTCGGTATTCTTTTTATCCCGTGTTTTGGGAGCCTTGTATTTCATGAATTCAGTGGACAGCCAAGCTATTTTCGATCGCTCGAAAAAGCAAATCATTTACAATACGATTCCATTTTTGGTATTTTTCCTCTACTTCTTGATTCGGTTGGTTACCAAGCAAGGATTTGCGGTGGATGCAAACGGAGTAGTTTCCATGGAAGGATTCAAATACCTGCATAACCTGATCCAAATGCCGCTTGTCCTAATTATTTTGTTATTGGGAGTTATTGGCGTTCTGTACGGCATTTTTATTTCGATTTTCAAAAATTCAGGCAAAGGAATCTGGTTTTCCGGTTCGGGGACCGTATTTGCCGTATTGGCGTTGTTCTTTTTGGCAGGATTTAATGGTACCGCCTTTTATCCATCCATTTATGATTTGCAGTCATCTCTGACCATTCAAAATGCATCATCCAGTCATTTTACATTGACAGCGATGAGTTATGTGTCATTGGGAGTGCCTTTTGTATTGGCCTACATATGGTGGGTTTGGAAAGTGATGAACACCAAAAAGATCGACGAAGCTGAAATGCTGGAGGAAGATTCTCACGCGTATTAACGAGACTACACATTCAGGAAACACTGTGACCTGAAAATGGATAGTCGAATTAATCCCGATAACGAAGTGTATCGGGATATTATGGAAGACAGATTTACTTTTTAAAATTTGAAATTATGTATTGGAGTTCAATTCTATATTTTCTGACCTGGCCGGCAGTAGTTGTTCTAGGCTACCATTTGGTGAAATATGTCGTACTGAAATACAAAGATGAGCTGGACCGGGAGGAAGTATAAAAACAAAATAATCCGATTGGAAAGCCACGTCAGCTGATGATGTGGCTTTTTATTTTCAGAACTAAAAAGGTCTATGCTAATAGCTTTTGGACCAAGGAAATCAAAATGTAACTGATGATGATTAGTGGCACCGCGAATAATTTCAGGAAAATGATCAGAGCAAGGCACAGCGCCAAAAAGAGAAAGCGAATCTGGTTACCGTTCCATTTCAGGTTTTTGAATTTTAAGGAGAACATTGGAACTTCCGAGATCATTAATGCCGACAACAATACAATGGCAGTAATCAAATTAAAGCGGTTCAAAATAACGTGGTTAATTGGTTGAGAAGCGCCAAGTTCCAGTATCAATCCGAGCGACGCATAAAAGATGGCATTGGCCGGAATGGGCAGACCTAAAAAGTTCTCGCTCTGTCTCGTGTCAATATTGAATTTTGCTAAGCGGTATGCTCCTGAGATTGGAACAAGTAAAACAGAGTAGAGGAAAATCCATTGCATGGGAGTGGCTTCAATTTCAAAAATGGGCACATTTTTTTTGAAGATGGCCAGTTCCAACATCGTGAAAAGCATTGCTGCCGGCGCTAACCCAAACGAAACGAGATCGGCCAGCGAGTCTAACTGTTTTCCAATGTCGGAATATGCTTTTAACAAACGGGCTGCCATGCCATCCAGAAAGTCAAATACTGCTGCTGAGAAGATGAAGATAGCTGCCCAGCCTAATTCGCCTTCAATCCCAAAAAAGACGGCCAAACTTCCTGCAGCCAGATTTAATGACGTGATGAAGTTTGGAACCCAGAAAAATATTTCGCCAATTCGTCTCATGCACTCAATTCTCCCATAACGGTTTGTGATCCGGTAACCGCATCACCCAATTTGACATTGATTTTTGTATCCAGCGGAAGGTAAAGGTCAACCCGACTTCCAAAACGAATAAAGCCCATTTCTTCAGTTTGATTCACCACTTGCCCAACTTTTAAGAAGTTGAGGATCCGACGGGCCATTGCCCCAGCAACCTGTGTGGCTACAATTTCACGTCCGTCCTTCAACTTTATTCCAACGATTGTACGTTCGTTTACGTCGGCTGATTTATTTTTGAAAGCTGCATAAAATTTGCCTTTCTTGTGTTCGAGGTAGGTGATTGTTCCACCCACCGGCACCCAGTTGATATGCACATTGAGTGGAGACATGAAAATCGACACCTTTTGACACTTTGTTTTCAAATATACTTTTTCTACACATTCTTCAATCAGGCAGACTTTGCCATCGGCTGGTGCTAAAATATGTTGATCGTTGATGGTAACTTGTCGATCCGGATAACGGAAGAATTGAAGAATGGCGATTAGTAAAACCAATGTGCCCAGTGAAATTATATAAC
>DATFMO010000082.1:0-13602 GCA_035266925.1 Sunxiuqinia sp.
GAAGACATGGCACAGGCCAATGTGATTGCGCCAACATCAGATGGTTTGATTCATATTAAAGGCGAATCAACTTCTGATCGCGTAAAATACATTCAATTTAATGGATTCACTTTTTCATACGATTCCTGGAACCTGATGGATGTTGCTGGTTCGCGCGGATTTGCAGGCATCCAAAGTCTGGGACTCGCAGTCAAATACATTCCCGGTGGAAATTGGCATCCTTCAGAATACAACAGCACTGACGTTCCGCGGGGAGCGATTCAGGTTGAAAATGCGGAGAACATCGAATTTGTCCGTAATCGATTCGAACGCGTCAGTTCTGCGGTGGCGATTAATTTAGTGAACGACGTGAAAAATAGCCGGGTTGAAGGGAACTATTTCAACGACTTGCTTGGTAATGCGGTGAGTGTTGGTTACCCGCAGCACTACAAAATCGGCGATAATGGCAAACCCGCTGAAAGTGCCGAGAGCATGACAGTGGCCCCAAAGCCTTCAAAGGAAACGAGCGCTGCGGTTGGTGTCAATCTGGTGAGCGGTGTCAAAAATGGCCAGATTGAGGAAACATCTTATAACAACCTGCCTGGCGGAAATGTGGATAAAAGTATGGTGCAGCACTACAAAGCAGGCGTTGAGGGACTTTGTGAAAATATAACGGTAGCAAACAACTACATCCGTAATGTCAGCCTTGATTTCAGACAGGTTGAAGCGATCACATCATTTTTTGTGGCCAACACAAAAATTGAGCACAACAACATTAAAGGAACACCCTACGGTGCCATTACTTGTGGTTGGTGGTGGGGAAATTCGGGGATTCCGGCTTCCAAAGTAGCCAAAAACAACAGTGTTAGTTTCAATAAAGCAGGTGATACCCACCAGGTGCTTGACGACGGAGGTATCATCTATTTGTTGGGCGAACAGCCGGGCACAAAGATTGAAGGCAATTATCTTTTCCATGGGCCAAGATGCATTTATCCTGATGACGGTTCAGCCTACCTGACCATTACAAAGAATGTCATCGATAACAACAGCTACAAATGGATGTGGCTTCACATTTGGACGAGCAGGTGTCACGACATCGTTGCTCGCGACAACTACGTGATCAACAATCTCTTGATGGATAATGGAACGAACGATATTGTTGAAGATACGCACTCATTTCGCGATGCCGGGAAATTTTCAGGCAAAGCACTGAAGATCATCGCCAAGGCCGGTATTGAAGATCAATACAAAGATATTGTACCGAAAACGGAACCGGAAAAGATTTCTATTTATCCGAAGGATTTTAAGCAGAAAGATGTCTTCAACTAATGTGACCAGTCGCAGTTGGGAGGAAGAGGGCGTGAGTGTGAGAGGGTGTGAAAAGTCGCAGTGTTCAGTCTCAGTAAACAGAATGCGACAGAGGGTTGCAAGGAAGCAAGAGCTAATTATGAAACATCAACACCCTGAAGGGTGGAATAACAATAGCCCTGGGAAAACGACCGAAGGGAGTGCCACCCCGGGGATGGAAAGCAAACAAGCGAAAAGGCGCATCTAGAAAAGTGATAAAGTTGCATGCGCCGCAAAAGGAATCGTTGCTATTGAGAATAAAAGGGAATGCATTCTGATCATGAAAATATAACATGAGTATCCGCATGCATACCTAAAAGCAAAATGAAGTATTGAAAATCAATTCGTTTGCCCCAAGCCCTGAAGGGAGCGAATTGATTTTCCCTGCTCCCTTTAAGGGCCGGGGCAAACAGGGAGAATCCCAGTCTGACGCCTGGCAGGAATTTGCGAACGAGGTGAAAATGCGGATAACCATAAATATAAATTGAAAACGAACATATAGATGAATAAAAAGAACGTACTCATATTTTTCTCAGGCATTTTAATGGTGGGGTTACTGGCCTCTTGCAACCAAACGCACAAAAAAGCAAGCGTGAAGCAGGAAAAGACAATCGGCAAATACCGTGTTGCCATTGAACTGATTCTAACTGATTCCACACAGGAAGAGGCGCTTTTAAATGGTCTCAACGGAATTGCATTGGATCGCTACAAGTGGAAAAATCATATCGTGTTGTTTGGAGACGCTTCCGATACGACGGGCATTAGCCAATTCATTCGACAAACCGGAATCAGCTTGAAAATGAAACATTACGATACGCCAATGTATGCATTTGACCGGGCGGAACGTTGCGGCGATTCCACGGTGGTCAAACCTTGGAAGGACTACCTGCTGACTGCCAATTTGGTCGCCGATACTACCATGCAACGGGAATACATGCATTACCATGAAACCCAGTTTGCAGAATGGCCGGAAGTGGCACAGGGCTTTTGCAATGCTGATTTCCAGCAGCTGTTGGTATTCAAAAATGGAAGGCAGTTGTTGCTGGTAATTTCCATTCCACCGGATAAAACGCTTGATGAGCTGAATCCTAAAACCGAAGAAAACAATCCTCGCGTGGTGGAGTGGAACAAGATCATGGCCAAGTACCAGGAGGGAATTGAAGGTACAAAGCCCGGCGAAACCTGGGTATTTCTGGATAAAGTAGAGGGTGCATCAGGGGATGAATGAGTGGAATAAAATGAAAGCGTATTTGCTACGCGGAAAATTCCACCTGGTAGTATTGCTATTGTAGAAAAGACAGAACCTTCATCTTGACAAATACTGCGTAGCGGTTAATCAATTTGGTCAACTTAGAAAAGAAAATGAATTTTGTCTGAATGCTATTGAAAGACAATAAATTAAGAACTTAACCAATAAAACTATAATGAATCACAGGCTATTGAGTAACAGTGTTTTTATTACCATTTTTCTTCTCATTTTTTTTGGTTGTTCATCGAAAAAAGGAAGTGTTATTATCGTTTCTCAACAGGGCAGTCCCCGGGAATCGTTTGGTGTTGAACAATTGAGCGCTCAACTAAAAAATGTTGGCTACACGGTAGAGGTGTCCAAATCGGATACGGACATCAAAAAGAAAAAAATAATCATACAGTCGGTAGCAACTGATACCACAAAAAATTCGGAAGCACCGAAATTGTCGGAAGAAGGCTACTCGATCAAGACAGACGGGAACACGATTTACGTCAGTGCAACTGGCCCTACCGGCCAATTATATGGCTGTTTGTACTTAAAAGATCAGGTAAAAAAGGAAAACAAATTACCCCAAAACGTTGATATTTCGGATCAACCGGATATGGTGATGCGTGGAACCTGTATTGGCTTGCAAAAGACCAACTATTTGCCGGGGCGTGGCGTTTACGAATATCCGTATACTGAAAAGAATTTTCCATGGTTTTACAACAAAAAGCTTTGGATCAAGTATCTCGACATGATGGTTGAAAACCGTTACAACTCGCTTTATTTGTGGAACGGTCATCCATTTGCGTCGTTGGTGCGGTTGAAAGACTATCCGTACGCAGTTGAGGTGGATTCAGCGACTTTCAAAAAGAACGAGGAAATGTTTGCATTTCTGACCAAAGAGGCTGACAAACGCGGAATCTGGGTCATCCAAATGTTCTACAATATTATTGTTTCCAAGCCTTTTGCAGAGCACAACCACTTGAAAACGCAGGATCGCAGTCGGCCGATTATCCCGATCATTGCCGATTACACACGTA
The DNA here is from genome assembly GCA_035266925.1 of Sunxiuqinia sp. GTDB lineage: Bacteria > Bacteroidota > Bacteroidia > Bacteroidales > Prolixibacteraceae > Sunxiuqinia. The sequence goes on from DATFMO010000082.1 coordinate 3,601, forward strand.
AATCGATTACTGCTTTTATTGAAAAATATCCGCATGTGGGTTTGCTGGTCACCCTTGGTGAGGCGATGAACACGATTGACGATGACGTGGAATGGTTCACCAAAACGATTATTCCAGGGGTGAAAGACGGGCTCGATTCATTGGGCATCAAAAATGAACCGCCCATTGTCCTTCGTGCTCATGATACCGATGCCAAACGGGTGATGGAAGCTGCTTTGCCGATTTACAGAAACCTGTACACGATGGCGAAATACAACGGCGAATCGCTGACGACTTACCAACCTCGTGACCAGTGGGTTTCTATTCCAAAGGCATTGAGCGAACTGGGTTCAGTGCAAATTGCCAATGTCCACATTTTGGCCAACTTAGAACCTTTCCGCTACGGTGCTCCCGACTTCATTCGGAAAAGTGCAAATGCTATGATCAACCTGACTGGTGCCAAAGGGCTGCATTTATATCCACAAGCGTCCTATTGGGACTGGCCCTACACAGCGGATAAAACTGATCCGCGGTTGCTGGAGATGGATCGCGATTGGATTTGGTATAAAGCCTGGGGACGTTACGCCTGGAAAGCGGATCGGGACACGACAACCGAAAATCAATATTGGACAAATCAATTGGGCGATTTCTATGGTTGTGGAAAAGAAGGGGAGGGTATTTTGACAGCCTATAATCAGGCTGGCGAAATTGCCCCTAAATTATTGCGCACTTTTGGTATCTCTGATGGAAACCGCCAGACATTGTTGCTGGGTATGTTCATGGGGCAGTTGGTTAATCCGAACAAATACCATGTTTATCCGAGTTTCCGGTCGTCGAGCGGCCCGGTGAAAGAGGATTTATTGATTTATGCCGAGCGCGAATGGAAGGGCGAGAAACATGTGGGTGAAACACCTCCGCAGATCATTCAGCAGGTTATCGAGGAAGGTGACGCTGCAGTTCAGGCAATAGACAAAGCTGAAGCCTCCGTTACCAAGAACAAAGCTGAATTTGAGCGCCTGAAAAACGACATGCATTGCTACAACGCTTTTGCCAATTTCTTTGATCAGAAAGTAAAGGCTGCCATGCTTGTTTTGAAATACAAATATTCGAATGATGTAAAAGATTTGGAGCAGGCTGTGCCTTATTTGGAGCAAAGTCTGGACTACTACAAGCAGTTGGTCAATCTGACGAAAGACACGTATTTGTATGCCAACAGTATGCAAACTGCTCAGCGCCGTATTCCTGTTTCCGGACGCGACGGGAAAAACAAAACATGGACGGAGTTGCTTCCGCAGTATCAGCAGGAATTTGATAATTTCAAACGTAACCTGAACATGCTGAAATCCAAAGGCGGGGATGTCATGAAAAAGGCGAAGGTTCTCGAGCCGGCAAATGTCACCATTCTGAATAAAGGGGTGAAACGAATTCCGTTGGAAAAAGGACAAATGATCTACAGCGATAACAAGCGTTCAAAAATTGAAGGAGTCGCTAATGAGTTGAAAAAATTGTTGGCTATTCAATTTTCAGATGAAAAACAAGGAGATGAAGGCACAACATTGAAGTTCAAATCGGACAAGCCGGTGAAAGTGCTGGTGGGCTATTTCAATACCAATTCGTATTCAGTATTGCGCCCGCCAACATTGGAAAACAACGCGAATGCTAATGATCGCGGGCAGGCGGACATCAAAATTGCCAATGCGTTGTTGATCCCGGGAATGTATCCGATCAACGTATATACGTACAAATATGAAGCAGGCGAAAATGAACTAAAGCTAGGCAAAGGCCGTGTGCTGATCCTCGGATTTATCGATGGCAGTGAAACCATTCCGGTACACGATGCAGGAATGACCAAAGATGAAAATGGCCCGGCAGTCGATTGGCTGTTCTATTAGAAAGCGCGGCAAATTGAACATACAACAATGTTCCTGAAAGGGACAAATAATAATCGCCTGGGGTAAACGACTCCGAGTCATCGGGGAACAACACCCCGGCTATAAGAATGAAATAAGCTATCCGACCGCGGAAGCAGTCAATCTGTGTATATTCTTTTTTGCGGTCGAAACGGAGAAAATAAATAAATAGATAGAGAACTTTGAAATCTGACTAGAAGGAGTAAAATATGGACAGAAACAAAAAAATATTACTGGCAATATTCCTTAATCTGTTGTTAATCAGTTGTGTTTTAGCGCAATCGAATGACAATTTAAAACTTTGGTACACACAACCTACAAACACATTCAACGAAGCATTACCCATTGGGAATGGCCGGTTGGGAGCCATGGTTTTCGGGCAACCATCGAAAGAACGATTGCAGTTAAATGAATCAACCATTTGGTCGGGCGGCCCCAATAACAACACGAATCCTAAAATTAAGGAGGTGCTGCCAAAAATTACCAAGTTGTTTTTTGCAGGCAAATACCTGGAGGCTCAAAAGCTAGCCGATTCAAAAGTTGTTTCACCGAACAGCGGCATGAAATACCAGATTCTGGGGAATCTCTGGATCGATTTTCCGGGTCAGGAAAACTATACCAATTATCGGCGCGATCTTGACATTGAACGGGCGGTGGCCTCGGTTCAGTATGATGTGGACAGTGTTCATTATAAGCGGGAGATGTTTGCATCTTTCACCGACCACGTTATTATCGTGCATTTGACCGCTAGTCAGCCAGGTAAAATCTCTTGTACGTTGAGTATGGATTGTCCGTTGCGGAGTAAAATTGGCGCAGGTGCAGCGACAATCAACCTTTCAGGAATTACCGACGATCATGAAGGGCAGCTTGGACGCGTGCGTTTTGTTGCCCGGGTTAAATCGGTGAACAATGGCGGCAGAATTTCGGTTGAGGATAAGCATGTGATTATTAAAAATGCGAACAGCGCAACCATTTATATTTCCGTAGGAACCAATTTTAAAAATTATCACGACATCAGTGCCGATGCTGCTGCCAAGGCGGACTCTTTGTTGCAAAAGGCCCAAACGGTCGACTATCAAACGGCATTGGAGAATCACAAGAAATTTTATCAGCATGAATTCAATCGCGTAAAGCTTGACCTCGGTTTAACAAAAGCGGCCAGCCGGCCAACCGATGAGCGTCTGGCTGCTTTTAAAGGAGGAGATGATCCGGCGCTGGTTTCACTCTATTTTCAGTATGGTCGTTATTTGCTGATTTCAAGCTCGCAGCCGGGAACGCAGCCAGCTAACCTGCAGGGCATTTGGAACGATAAAGTTTCGCCTCCGTGGGACAGTAAGTACACGACCAATATCAATGCTGAAATGAATTATTGGCCAGCTGAAAATACGAACCTGACGGAGCTTCACAAACCATTTTTCAGTATGGTTCACGATCTTTCGCAGCATGGGCAGGAAACCGCACGCGCAATATACGGTGCTCGTGGTTGGGTGCTTCATCACAATACCGACATCTGGCGGATTACCGGGCCGGTCGATCATGCGCGTTCCGGATTGTGGCCAACGGGTGGGGCCTGGGTTTGTCAACAATTGTGGGAGCATTACCTGTATACGGGCGACAAACAATTTCTGGCCGATGTTTATCCGGAGATGAAAAGTGCGGCTCAGTTTTTTCTTGATATTTTACAGAAAGAGCCATCGCATGGCTGGTTGGTCGTTTCACCATCGCTTTCGCCGGAGCATGAATACATCAAAGGGGCAAGCGTTTGTGCCGGCGCCACGATGGACAACCAACTGCTGTTCGACCTTTTTTCGAATACCATGCGAGCTGCCACTATTTTAGGGGAAGATCAGGCTTTTTCGGATACCTTGAAAGAAACCCGTGCTCAGTTGCCACCCATGCAAATTGGTCAATACAACCAGTTGCAGGAATGGCTAAAAGATTGGGATGATCCGAATGATCATCACCGGCATGTTTCGCACTTGTATGGTTTGTTCCCGAGTAACCAGATTTCGCCACATCGAACCCCTCGATTATTTGAGGCCGCCAAACAATCTCTGATTTACCGGGGCGATGAATCAACAGGCTGGTCAATGGGGTGGAAAGTGAATTTGTGGGCACGTTTGTTGGATGGCAATCATGCCTATAAGTTGATCAACGATCAATTGTCGCCAGCTATCAAACCCAATGGGAAGGTGGCAGGGGGCTCCTTTCTGAACTTACTGGATGCGCATCCCCCGTTTCAAATTGATGGCAACTTTGGCTGTGCTGCCGGCATTGCTGAAATGCTGATGCAGAGTTACGATGGTTTCATCTATGTGTTGCCGGCCTTGCCTGATCGCTGGAAAAATGGCGAAGTGAGCGGACTCGTGGCTCGCGGTGGATTTGTAATGGACATCGCCTGGAAAAATGGAAAGGTGAGCAAATTGACGGTGCATTCAAGGTTGGGTGGCAACTGTCGTTTGCGTTTGTTGCAACCCATCGAGTCGGTGGATGGCAGCAAGTTGAAAAAAGCTCGTGGCGACAATCCCAATCCGTATTATGTGATCAATCAGGTGAAAGAACCCTTGATTTCATCCAAAGCGCATCCACAAAAACCAAAACTGAAAAAGACCTACGAATATGATTTCGCAACTGAGGCTGGAAAAGATTACACCTTTGTTTTGAAATGATAAAATGAAAATTGGAGAAAGCGATTAAGTCACCCAATTCCAAAGGTGGCGTCATCCCGAACTTGTTTCGGGATGACATCTTTACTTGGACCAAATGAAATAGAGAGAAAATGTACAAGAACACCGATACGGAAATGTTTCAATATAGAAAATACTACGCCATAGCAGTTCTTTTACTCATCTTTTTGGTTGCCTGTCAGCAATCAGGGGAAAAAGTACGGCAGGATATTTCACTCGATTCGTCCTGGCAGACGGCAGAAAATGACACGGATCAATCGGCTTTCCGCGGTTTTCAGAAAAGCGGTTTTGACGATCAAACATGGGAAACGGTTGATGTTCCGCACAACTGGGACGACTATGGTGGTTACCGCCGACTGAAACACGGCAACAGACATGGCTATGCCTGGTATCGGAAAACATTCACCTTGCAACATCCTCAAGTAGGGAAAAAGTATTTTTTGTGGTTTGAAGGAGTGGGATCGTATGCCACTGTTTGGCTTAACGGCGATTCCATTGGGTATCATGCCGGAGGTCGGACATCCTTCACGCTTGACGCAACCAAAGCCATTCATTTGGATGGTGAAAATGTGCTTGCTGTTCGAGCTGATCATCCGGCCAATATCCGCGATTTACCGTGGGTTTGTGGTGGTTGTAGTCCCGAGTGGGGTTTCTCAGAAGGAAGCCAGCCCATGGGCATTTTTCGCCCGGTTCATCTGATTGTGACAGCTCCGGTTCGAGTGCAACCATTTGGTGTGCATATCTGGAATGATAACCATATTTCGGCGAAATCAGCCAGCTTAAATTTGACGACGGAAGTCAAAAACTACGAGTTGCAGGAAAAGACAATTCGCGTGGTGAATGAATTGAAAGATGCGAATGGAAATTCCATAAAAAAGACAGAGTCAACTTCAACTTTAGCTGTCGATCAGATTGATACAATTACACAACAATTTTTAAATATCGAAAATCCACACCTCTGGTCGCTGGACGATCCGTATTTGTACACCGTGGAAACCTCAGTTTACGAAAACGATCAATTGGTTGATCAAACGGAAACGCAATATGGTATCCGCTGGATCGAGTGGGACATCCATCAGAAGGGGGCCACGGATCGCTTTTACTTGAACGGGAAACCGGTCTTCATCAATGGAACGGCGGAATATGAACACCTGCTGGGACAAAGTCATGCGTTCTCTAAGCAGCAGATTGATGCACGAATCGCGCAGGTTCGGGCTGCTGGTTTTAACGCATTCCGCGATGCACACCAACCGCACAATTTGCACTACAAACAATTGATTGACAGTTTAGGCTTATTGTGGTGGCCGCAGATGGCTGCCCACATTTGGTTTGATACGCCGGAGTTCCGGGCCAATTTCAAACAATTACTGACCGACTGGATTCGTGAGCGGCGGAACAGCCCGTCGGTGATTTTGTGGGGACTGGAAAACGAAAGTACCCTACCGACCGATTTTGCCAAAGAATGCGCAGACTTGATTCGCAAGCTGGATCCGACCGCTTCATCACAACGGTTGATTACCACCTGCAACGGCGGAACCGGAACAGATTGGAATGTGATTCAAAATTGGTCCGGAACTTACGGTGGTGATCCATACAACTACGACAAAGAATTGTCGCGCCAATTACTGAATGGTGAATATGGAGCCTGGCGGAGCATCGATTTTCATACCGAAGGAGGTTTTGATCAGAACGGGCCGCTTAGCGAAGACCGGTTCAGTTTGTTGATGGAGACGAAAGTACGCCTGGCGGAAGCCGCGCGTGACAGTGTTTGTGGTCAATTTTTCTGGCTGCTGGCATCTCACGATAATCCGGGCCGTGTGCAGAGCGGTGAAGGTCTGCGTGATCTCGATCGGGTGGGGCCTGTCAATTACAAAGGTGCCTTCACGATTTGGGATGAGCCATTGGATGTTTTCTACATGTTTCGTTCCAATTACGTTTCGCCAAAAACCCACCCAATGGTTTATATAGTGTCACATACCTGGCCCGATCGTTGGGTGAAGGCGGGGATTAAAAATGGCATCAACGTTTTCTCCAATTGTGATGAGGTGGAGCTTTTCAATGGCGTTCGTGAGCATTCGTTTGGACGGAAAAAACGTGGTGGAATCGGAACCCATTTCACCTGGAACAATGTGGATGTCGAAAATAATGTATTGTACGCCGTGGGTTATGTTGATGACAAGGAAGTGGCGCATGACTACATCGTTTTGAACCATTTGCCCAAAGCTGATAAACTGGAATCGTTGTCCGGTCATATCCAGCCGCTGACGCAAGATACAAATCGTAATTATGTGTACCTGGTGAACTGTGGAGGCTCGGAGTACAAAGACAGCCAAGGAAATGTCTGGATGGCTGATCGACATCAGACGAGCGATGATACTTGGGGCTCGCGTTCTTGGACGGACGATTATAAAGGACTTCCGGCATTTTATGCCAGTCAGCGACAAACGCACGATCCGATTGCCGGGACATTAGACTGGCCATTGATCCAGACATTCCGATATGGGCGACACAAGTTGAATTTTAATTTTCCGGTGTCAGACGGACTGTATCAGGTTGACTTGTATTTTAACGAGCCCTGGTATGGAACTGGTGGTGGTCTCGACTGTACCGGATGGCGTCTGTTTGATGTAGCCGTAAATGATGATGTGAAAATCCATAATCTTGATATCTGGAAAGAAGTTGGGCACGATCATCTATTGAAAAAGACTTTGAAGGTCCATGTGACTGGTGGAAAACTGAAAATATCATTCCCGAAAGTGAATGCATCTCAGGCAGTCATTTCGGCGATTGCTATTTCGATAGATAAGAAAGATATAAAACCGGCTCCTTCGCCAGCACACCTGATTCAACCTGTTGATAATACTGGCAACTGGAAGGTGAAAACCTGGATGAATACGGGAGATAATTGTTACAGCGATGCCGTTGATCAGTTTGTTTCATTGCCGTCAAAACTTTACGGAACAGAGTGGATCCAAACATCGAAAGCATCCAAAAACAATCATTTGACTTTCCGGCTGAATGCTGACGCGGATGTTTATGTGGCTGTCCCCGATTCAACTCAGGAAATTTCTGGATACACGAAAAGCAGTCAGACTATGCAAACTAGTTTGAATGGCGGTACGAAATACACGGTTTGGCAGCAGCGATTTAAAGGGGGTGCGATTGTGAAAATACTTTTGTCGCCTGCAATGGCCTGGCAACATCCTACTCCAATTGTTGCAGCAGTACCCGTCACCAAGTTGGATGCGTCAATCGACTTGCGGCCAACGATCCGTTTTGGCGCGGATGACGCGAATGGGATTGGCCGGACGAAGGCAATGAATTTTGCAAAGAAGGAGAGCCAACTCGTTCCCGGAAAAAGTGATGCTGTGGAGTGGAAGTTTTCTGTTGGCTTGGCATCCAAATACGGGCTTGAAATTCGCTATTTCAATCCAACAGGGAAAACGCTGACGGCAGAAATGACAATTCGCTCTTTGGACGGAACATTGGTTTGGCAAGGGCCGATGCAGTTTAGGTATTATGGTGATAAATGGCAAAGTCTGCGGACAGATACCCAAACAACTATCAATGCCGGAACGTATCACTTGCGATTGACCTTGAAAGAGAAAGGCCCGTTGTATTTTAATTTTCTGAAAATTCAATAAAGACAAAATTTGAATCTAAACAGATTTCGAAATTTAGAAAGCATGAAACGCTTGCAAGAAAAATCTATCTCAGGGATTAATTGAGGCAGATTTATTTATTGATCTGATCGTTTGTACTTTCCGGGACTGACACCGATCCGTTGCGAAAAGATTGAGGTAAAATGCTGGAGCGAGGAGAATCCACAAGCAAAAGCAATGTCTGATAAACTCGTATCGTCATTTCTCATTAAATCAATTGCTTTTTCAATTTTAAGATTTATGATGTAGCTATTGGGTGGATAACCTGTTAGTTCTTTGACTTCGTTAGTGAATTTTGTTTTTCCCATTCCAAATTGATGAGCTAAATCATCAATGATCCATTTTTTATTGAAATCAGCATTTATGAGCTGGTTAAGTTTTCCAATGAAATTATCATCCTGCTCATTTTTTTGTCGTTGGAGTGAGAGGTGCCTGTGAAGGTCGATGAAAAGGTTTTCGATGATATTGCTAACCATAATTTCAAAGCCACTTTGTTGGTTGGTCAATTCTTTCTTTAGTTCTACAAAATACTTTTTAAATATTTTCGCTTTTTCAATGACGATGGCGTTTTCGCTGACCAACATGGAGCCTAAACTTTCCTGGAACGCGTTCGATAGTTTCGTCCATGTCCCTAAATTTAACTGAGTTTTTGGTGAATATTTCTCTGGTTTGACAACAATCCAGGTTATTTCTCCGATATCCATTTTTCCTTTTGGACTCCCATTCAATTGCCAGGGAGCTGTTATTGATAGGTTGTCGGGCAGGAGCTCAATTTCCTGACCTTCTACCACCCACTTGTATTTCCCGCTGTTCACAAAATGAATCTCGATACCATCATTTAGGTGAGGGTACATGGTTGCATCCATTCTTACTTTGGAAAATTTCATGCTACCGTATTGTCTGATGTGTGGGAGACGTTCTAACGGCCCAGGATTGTCCTGGTGCCACCAAATCCCTTGATTGACAGGTTTGTTTTTCTTATTGGGCGTCCTTGTTTCGGTTTCTTTTTCCATCATGAAAAAAATTAGAAATTAACTCCAGTTTGCTTCATGCCTTTCGGCAACGATTTCAAAAATAGTCAAAAGAATTTATAGAATCGACCGCCGTTTGAAAATAGCATTTATTTTTTATTAAAATTGTGATATTTGATATCAGCTTGATCTGAATATTGATCTGACCTTTAATAGCATAGAATTGATTGAGCAAATTCTAGAAAGCTGCTGGCAGCTAGCCGCTTTTGGGTAAAAGATATTAATCGAATTATTAAACATGAAACAGACCAATTACCAGCTTATTGATTTTTTAGATGTTGATCCGGAACTGAACGGCAGCGAATTGTTGTGGAAAGCTGGTGCACCCAAAAATATTTGGCAGGATGGAACGGACGTGGTTCTGGAAGTGCCTTTTCAACAACAATTGCCCAGTGTGGACATCAACCCGGACACAAACGTTGATCCGGTGAATTACCAGTTGCGGTTGCGGGCGTATGGAGACAAAATTCTTCGTGTAGCAAGTTCGTTTGCCGATGATGAAATGATGTCGGATTCACCCATGTTGGAAATGGCTGCTGATTTGGAAGTGGTGCCGCTTCAGGTTGAAAAAGGCGAAGAAGAATGGTTGGTGAAAGATCCGGATGGACAGTTGAGGGCGAAGCTGAATCGCAAACCCATTGCGATTGATCATTGGAGCGATTTGTTGCCAACTCCCCGTGAAACCATTGATTTGACTTTCTATCCTGACAGTGAAAAGGAAATCAAGATCAGC
>DATFMO010000083.1:0-9404 GCA_035266925.1 Sunxiuqinia sp.
TAAAGGATGCTGCAGGCAACCTGAGTATTGTACAATCCGGGAATGCCGGCAACCCGCTGCGTGATGGCCTCACTCCGCTAATGACTTGCGATGTTTGGGAGCATGCCTACTACCTCGATAAACAAAATGCCCGTCCGAAATACATTGAGGATTTCTGGAAAGTGCTGGACTGGAAAGTCGTTTCTGCGAGGTTTTAAGATGGATCTTTCCATTTTTAAGGGAGTCATGCTGAACTTGTTTCAGCATCTGTAACTTGAGGAGATCCGGAAACAAGTTCGGGATGACGATAAAAGAAATAAATTTTAAATTCAACATGAGTAAAGAAAAAGTATTGCAGGCGATGCAGTTAGCTGGGAAGCCTTTGAAGGCCGATGAGATTGCCGAGGCATCGGGATTGGATAAGAAAGATGTGGACAAAGTAGTGAAGGAGTTGAAAACTTCCGGACAAATCGTTTCGCCCAAACGTTGTTTTTGGAAACCAACTAAATAAACTGATTGGTTAAAAAGGAAAACCGCCATTGCTAAAAGCAATGGCGGTTTTCTTGTGTTCTTATATTTTGTTGTTTTTGATTGAGTTCAAGCGAACTTTATTTCTTCCAAAGTTTTTCCATTTCTTCCAACGTTTTTCCTTTGGTTTCAGGTACAAATTTCCACATAAATAAGGCGGCCAATACGCCCATAACTCCATAAATCCAATAAGCGAATCCGTTGTGGAATGTATCGACCAGGAAGCTGCTCTTGTTCATCATCGGGAAAGTCCATGAAACAAGGTAGTTTGAGATCCACTGTGCGGCAACAGCGACAGCCATGGCCCGACCACGAATACGGTTGGGAAAAATCTCTGCAAGAAGTACCCAAACTACTGGTCCCCAGCTGACAGCGAAGCACGCCACATACCCCAACATGAAAATCAAAGCGCCAATTCCAACTTGTTGGAAAAAGAAGGAAAATCCAAGGGCGAACATGAAAATAGCCATTCCAACGGCACCGATGATCATCAACGGTTTTCGTCCAAATTTGTCGACTGTGGTAATGGCAACGACTGTAAATGAAAGGTTGATAATTCCCACTATAATGGTTTGTAACAGGGCTGTGTCGGTTCCTGAACCCATGTTTTTGAAGATTTCAGGTGCGTAGTAAAGAACGACATTGATCCCAACAAACTGTTGAAAGGCTGACAAAAGAACACCAATAACGACGATGAGAATTCCAAAAGAGAATAGTTTTCCTGAAGTTGTCGTCAATGTTTGCTTGATTTCGTCCAACACTTTTGATGCAATGGCAGGTCCGTTAATTTTTTCTAATACTCTAAGGGCTTTTTCATCTTGCCCCTTCAATGCCATGTAGCGCGGTGTCTCCGGCACGAAGAAAAGCAGGATCAGGAACAAGCCTGCCGGAATCATTTCAGAGGCGAACATCAGGCGCCAACCCAATGTATTGAGCCAGGCATCGTTTCCCTGGCGCGCAATGGCATAGTTGACGAAATACACGATCAGCATACCAAAAATAATGGCGAACTGATTGAATGAAACAAGTTTTCCCCGGCTTTTGGCAGGCGATATTTCAGCGATGTACATGGGCGACAGCATAGAAGCCAGCCCAACGCCAATCCCTCCAATAATTCGGTACACGATAAAATTCCAAAAGAAGGTATAGTCGCCCTGTCCGTAGGGACGGAAAAATATCTCAGGATAAGCTGAACCCAAGGCTGAAATAAAGAATAAAACAGCAGCTAATATCAAACCATTTTTACGGCCTAATTTTAAGCTGATCAAGCCGCCGGAAATTCCGCCGATAATACAGCCAATCAGCGCACTTGAAACGATAAATCCAAGCTGAGAGTTGGCTGCTGTTTCGCTCAGTCCCATCGGTTTGATAAAAAAAGCGTCAAGTGAACCAACTGTTCCTGAAATTACCGCTGTGTCATAACCAAAGAGCAAACCTCCAAGGGTTGCCACGATGGTGATCGCGATGATAAAAAATTTGTTTTGTTTCATTCGTGATATGGTATTTAGTGATGAATTTCAAAAGTGATCTATGATATTCGAATGCCTTCCAGTTCGATCCAGAAATTCATCTTCGTTTAGTTTTATTGGTATAATAAATAGACTAACCCGATTCAGAGCTGAAACTTTGAACCGGGTTAATCATTGTTATGACTTATTGTTCATTTTCTTCAACTGATTCATCAGATTAAATATAGCAATTAATCAATTGTTCCAGCATTTCTTGCTTGCCACTGATTTGTTTTGGCTCACCAACTTCTTTGGCAACAGCATATAAATCTTCAAGGCTCAGTTTGCCAGCATCAAATTCAGCGCCTTTGCCAGCATCAAATGAGGCATAGCGGTTTTTACGGATTTTCAGGTAATCTGATTCTTTCAGAATTTTATCAGCGATTACCAATGAGCGTGCGAACGTATCCATGCCGGAAACGTGGGCAATGAACATGTCCTCGAGGTCCGTTGAGTTACGGCGCAATTTTGCATCGAAGTTGATACCACCATCTGTGAATCCACCGGCACTGATGATCTCCATCATCGCTTCAGTTGTTTCGTAAATGTTGGTTGGGAATTCGTCGGTGTCCCATCCGTTTTGGTAATCACCCTTGTTGGCATCGATTGATCCCAACATGCCGGCATCTGTTGCCATGCGTAATTCGTGGGCAAATGTATGACCGGCCAAAGTGGCGTGGTTCACTTCAATATTCATTTTGAAATCGTCTGACAAGTTGTTTTTTGCCAGGAACCCAAGCACAGTCTGTGTGTCGTAGTCGTACTGGTGTTTGGTTGGCTCCATTGGTTTTGGTTCAACCAGGAAAGTTCCTTTGAATCCTTGCTTGCGTCCATAATCTTTGGCGATGGTCAGGAATTGTCCGAGGTGAGCCAGTTCTTTTTTGGTGCTGGTATTTAGCAAGCTCATGTAACCTTCACGTCCTCCCCAGAACACATAGCCGGTTCCACCCAATGCGATGGTTGCATCGATGGCATTTTTCACCTGAACCGCTGCATTGGCTACCACGTTGAAGTCGGGGTTGGTTGAAGCGCCGTTCATGTAACGTTTGTTCGAGAATACGTTAGCCGTTCCCCAAAGCAGTTTTACGCCGGTAGCTTCCTGACGTTGTTTGGCTTCGTCGATCATTTTTGACAATCGTTGCTCGATTTCGAAAACACTTCCGTCGCCCACCACATCGGTATCGTGGAAACAGTAAAAAGGAGCGCCGATTTTGGTGATGAATTCAAACGCTGCATCCATTTTTTCTTTGGCTGCATCAATGGGGTCAGCAGAACCGGCCCAAGGGAATGTTTTGGTTCCCGGTCCGAAAGGGTCGCCACCTTCACCACAGAAGGTGTGCCAGTATGCAATGGCAAAACGAAGGTATTCCTTCATAGTTTTGCCACCTACCACACGATTTTCGTCGTACCATTTAAATGCCAATGGATTTTTTGAATCCGGTCCTTCGTACTTGATTTTATCAATGCCCGGAAAATACGCTTTGTTTCCTTTAAATGTGCTCATAATATTGTGATTTTTGTTTTAATAAATTGATTTTGATTCTATTAAAATTGATCCGTCATTGCGAGTAGTTGGCGTGAAAAGGAAACGAACAAAGTAATCTGTTGCTCTTACCTCTGAAAGATTGCTTCGCTGCGCTCGCAATGACGTCTCGTTTAGCTTGTAAGTGTCTTATTTAATTCCGTCTTCCAATTTTCGTAAGCAAATTGGTATTCAGTTTGCTTATCGGTGTTTGGTTCAATGGTTTCCAATTTCTTCAAGTTGGAAAATGCTTCACCGGCCGATTGGTAATAGCCTGAACCGATTCCTGCACCGCGAGCAGCACCAACAGAACCGTCTGTGTTGTAAAGTTCAATGGTTGCTCCGGTAATTCCCGCAAGTGTCTCGCGAAAGATCGGGCTGAGGAACATGTTGGCTTTCCCGGCCCGGATCACTTTGGCATCAATGCCGATGGTTTCCATAATGTCCATGCCATATTTAAATGAGAAGACGATGCCTTCCTGCGCTGCACGGAACAAATGCGGCATGCTGTGAATGTTGAAATTCAATCCGGCAAATGTTGAGCCTGGATTTTTGTTTTCCAGCACGCGTTCGGCACCGTTGCCAAATGGCAGGATGCTTAAACCTTCGGAGCCAATGTCAACCCCGGTAGCCATTTCGTTCATTTTTTCATACGAAAAAGCACTGTTTCCAATATTTTTATTGAGCCATGAATTGAGGATGCCCGTTCCATTGATGCATAGCAAAACACCTAGCCGGTTGGCTTCAATTGAATGGTTGACATGGGCAAATGTATTCACGCGTGATTTTGGATCATATTTCACCTCGTCGCTTACACCATAAACAACACCAGATGTTCCGGCAGTTGTCGCAATTTCGCCCGGATTCAGCACATTCAGCGACAAGGCATTGTTGGGTTGGTCGCCAGCGCGATAGCTGATTTTGATACCTTTTGCCAATCCCAGCTCTTTTGCCGCAGCTTCACTCACTTCACCCTGAATTGAAAATGTCGGAACAATTTCAGGAATAAATGATTCTCCAAAACCGTAATAATTGAGCAACAGCTTGGCAATATCATTTTCCTGGAAGTCCCATAAAATCCCTTCTGAAAGTCCGCTTGCTGTGGTTTTTATCTCACCGCTCAACTTCATGGCAATGTAGTCGCCGGGCAGCATAATTTTGTCTATTTTATGGTACAATTCCGGTTCGTTGTCTTTCACCCATTTCAATTTAGAAGCTGTGAAGTTTCCCGGCGAGTTGAGCAATCTGGTCAAACATTTTTCTTCGCCAATTTCCTGCAAAGCCTTGTCGCCAATGGCGGTTGCACGGCTATCACACCAAATAATGGATGGTCGGATCACCTGTTGGTCTTTGTCGACCATCACCAAGCCATGCATCTGGTATGAAATTCCGATGGAATCAATTTGTTGGGGATCAACCTTTGATTCCTTCAAAACATCAGCCAGGGCCAGTTGTAGGTTTTTCCACCACTGTTCAGGTTCCTGTTCTGCCCAGCCCGATTGCAAGGCGGTGATTTTCATTTCTTGTTTGGGATAGAATGACGACGCGACACATTCGCCGGAATCGCCTTTTATCATGGATACCTTGACAGATGAACTGCCGATGTCAAATCCTAGTAAGTACATATTTGTTGGTTTATTGAAGTATTAATGGATATTAATCCGTTCTGTTCTGGTATGCTCTGCAAATTTAGATGGAGATCGTCCCATTTCAAAATGAATAAAATATGTTATAGAGCATGTTCTAAATGGAGCTGCGAATTTTCAACCGAGTAGGAATTTGTAGTCGAATGGGATCACCACTGGCTACAAATTCAGCTGTCTTTCTTCCCATCAACTCAAAGTCTGTGGAAATGACAGTGACACCGTCTTTTACGTATTTTTTCATGGGCGTTTCATTGTAGGAAATCACGCCGACATCTGTCCCTAGCACCAGTTTTTTCTGATCGCACTGGTCCAGTAACCGAGCTAGCATGCGATCGCTCACCATCAGGTACAAATCACCTGACTGAATATTCAACTGCTTCGAGCTTTTCATTACTATGCCATCGATTTGGTGATCCTTGCAAAATTTTTCAAAGTAGTCGATCGATTCTTTGGGGTGATAAGTGAATTCAGGATATAGGTAAACGAATCGTTTGTATTTGCGAATAAGCTCGATGTTGTTTTCAAACGAATCGTACAGAGTTTGGCCAAAATCCTGGAAAATCACTGAATTGTCATTTCCCGCATGAATATTCCAGTCGATAATCAGCAGTTTTTCTTTTGGAATCTGGCGAATAATTTCAGGTACCCGCTCATGATCAAAATTCATGACGATATACTTGGTGTACTTCCCAACACTTTCCTTAATGATCTTCTCAAACACTTGAATATTGTAGTGATGAAAATGCAGATCAACTGCAATATTTTCCGGAAGGTTTTCGAGAAAGGAACCGTAAAGCACTTCTTTGTACGCCTTGAAAGTATCGAGGAACAGAAAAACTTTAGTGGTTGCCTGTGCCACGAAGTAGCCTTTGTTTGGCACTGATTCAATAATTCCGCGATCCTTCAACTCAGCATAGGCCTTAAAAACTGTGTCGCGCGATAGCGAACTGTCCTTGCAAATCTGGTTCACCGATGGAAGAATATCGCCAACTTGCAACAAGTTTTTGCTGATGGCTTCGTTCACAGCATCAATTAGTTGCTGAAATTTCAGTTGGTTCGATAACGGATCGATCTGAAAATGAAATTTGCTCATATTGGGGAATGATTTAAGTGTTCTGTTCTGGTATGTAAACATACAAAACAAATCACAAAATTTTAGTCTTTCTTTTCAACAGGAATGAAATAATACAAAGGAAAGTGCGTTAAAAGAGAAAAGGATAAGTGGAGAATTTTTCATTATACTCTTTTTTAAGTTTGGTCAATTCGGTATAATCTCCCTTATCCTTTTTGATTTTCTAAAAATAGCGTTTTCTTACCATTTTCAGAAGTATTACACTAAAATTCCTGTATCTAAATTTCTACCTTGCGGGTGGTTACGGCAAAAAGTCAGAAATCAACAATCATGCTTGAAGAATTGATCCGCAAGAATAGGAGCTATCGGCGTTATCATGAAAATGAACGACTTAGCAGGGAACAACTGAAAAAATGGGTGAACCTGGCGCGATTTTCAGCTAGTGCCAGAAATGCTCAATCATTCAAATACATTTTAGTGACAGAACAAAGCGATTGTGACCAGCTATTTCCACTGCTGGTTTGGGCTGGCTATTTGAAAAACTGGAACGGACCTGAAAAAGGGGAGCGGCCAGCTGCTTATTTAGTGATGCTGAATGACACAATCATCAGCTCTAATTATTATTGTGATCATGGTATTGCCGCACAAAGCATTTTACTCGGAGCTGTGGAAGATGGCTACGGCAGATGTATTTTAGCGTCAGTCAATCGGGAGGAGTTGGTCTGACGATTCGCGATCCCCGAACAATTTGAAGTGATCCAGGTGCTGGCATTGGGAAAGTCCGCTGAAAAAGTAGTGCTTGAAGAAATGGAGAATGGTGACTACAAATACTGGCGCGATGAAAACGACGAACACCATGTTCCCAAACGTTCGTTGGACGACCTCATTTTGAAATGAAAAAGGGCAGGGACGATATTCTGTGAAATATCGTTCCCATACCCCTCATTCAAAATTAACCCCTAAAAAATAATGCTTTTATAATGTGGCCGGCCACTTGTGGATTCTCTTTTAAACGACGGGTGGAATAGTTGAACCACTCATGTCCGAAAGGAACGTATACCCGCATTTTGTGACCTTCTGTAACGATCGAATTGCGTAATTCCGGTGTGACTCCATACAGCATCTGAAATTCATACATCGACTTGGGAACCTGGTATTTTTCAAGCAGCTTTAGAGCGCCTTCCACCAAAATTTTATCATGGGTCGCAATGGCAGCAAACATCTTATTTTTCAGCATAAATTCCAGGTCTTCCAGGTAATGATCGCGAACCAGCTCATGCCCTTTGTAGGCAATTTCAGCCGGTTCAATGTAAATGCCTTTGCAAAGCCTGAAATTGAGCGGATGCCCGTTGGTTGGCAGTTGGCTGAAGTACACCAAATCTTTGATGGTGCGGTGCAGATAGGCCTGTAAAACCAATCCAACATGGCCGCTGAATTCAGCTTTCAGCGATTTGAATAACGTCAGTTCCGGATCGACGCATTTGGAGTCTTCCATATCAATCCGAATGAAATTGTTCTTTTCAACTGCTTTGGCTGTGATTTCGCGCAGATGAGCATAGCAAACATCACGGTCGATCAATAAACCAAACATGGTTGGCTTGAGCGAAAAATTTCCTCTGATGTTCTCGTTTGTGAATCGCTCTATAATTTCGATGTATTTCTGTTTGTTTTCTTTTGCTTGCGACAAGTTGGTTATAAATTCACCCAGCAGATCAATCGTGACATTAATCCCTTGCTCGTTCAGTTCTCGGGCAACACGCAGTCCATCCTCGATGGTTTCACCGGCAATGTATCGTTGGCTGAAAATCCACACCAACTTTTTAGGCATGTATGGTAAAATATGCGCAATGATCTTGTTCAACATAGTTGTCGCTTTATAAGCTTTTGTTAGTTTTTGAGGTACTTAAAAATACATATTCATCGCACAGGGTTTCAATGATGTTTATCATCGAAAACATATGATTTTACGCATGTTTTTCGGGGTTTGGTTCACGAATTACTGATCAAAAAATATTGACTGAAATCGTAAAAGCTAATTTTAAATCTTTATTTTTGGCTGAAATTAAATGAACAACTCAACTATGAAAAATACCTCATTAATCCTGAATGGAGTGCTTGGCGTTGCCGTTATTGTGCTTTACATTTTGTTTTTTAGTTCAAAAGGTACAGACCAGGCATCGGTACAATCTGCACCGCGAACATCCGGAACTTCATCGATGAAAATTGCATATATCAAAGTCGATTCATTGATCATGAATTATGATCTGGCCAAAGATCTACAGGATAAATTTGCTAAAAGTCAGGATGCATACACCAAAGAGTATGCTGATAAACGTTCAAAATTTGAAAAGCGTGCCGCCGCGTTTCAGGAGCGGATTCAGAATGGTGGATTCTTGACCCAGGATTTGGCCCAGCAGGAGCGTGATCGGTTGGTCAATGAGCAACAGGAGATTCAGAAGCTTGATCAGGAGTTGTCAGGCAAACTATCTGATTTACAGTCGGCTCATAATGAGCAATTGGTAGACAGCCTATTGAACTATTTGAAGGAATATAACTTCGATAAAAAATACAACTATATTTTTAATGCCGGTGGTGTTTTAATTGGAGATGAAGCCCACAACATTACCAAGAAAGTGTTGGAAGGAATGAATGCCAGATACAGTAAAGAGAAAAAGTAAATTCCTATTCCTATACAGTGTAATCCGGACTTTGTCCGGATTTTTTTTATCCCTAACTTTCCTGCATGGGTTTCGCCGATCGTTACATCCAACGCAATATCAGTTACCCGGCTTTTGTCGAAGAATCACCGTCTGGAAGGCTGGGAATGGCGATTGTTATTCCGGTTTTTAACGAGCCCGATTTGCTGCAAACAATCTGTTCATTGGCGGAATGTCAAGCTCCGAAGCAAACAGCGGAGGTGTTTGTCGTTATAAACCAATCCGAGAAAAGTCCACCGGAAATAACACAACAAAATCAGCGAACGATCGATGAATTGAAGGTTTGGAAGGAGCAGAATAACGATGTCTTTTTTGCGCTTCATGTAATCAAACCACCACCATTTCGTAAAAAGCACGCCGGAGCAGGTCTGGCACGAAAAACAGGTATGGACGAAGCTGTTCGCCGTTTTGCAGCCATAGAAAAGGAAGATG
>DATFMO010000084.1:0-2453 GCA_035266925.1 Sunxiuqinia sp.
GCGTAAACGTATCTTTTTCAAGGTATGAACTCATTGCTGAAAAGTCTCAGTATTCAGTTTGGAACTTTCAACAAACGGTGACTGCAAACTTTGTTTCATTGCTCGTTCCACGATGATTGTTAAGATTAAAGTTGTCGATAAAAATCCAGTGCCTCAAAGATCAATTCTTTCGAACAGTCCTGGTTAATTTCTACCTGGCCAATCTTTGAGAGAAGTGTGAAATTGATTCGATTGCCTTCATTCTTTTTATCGTGTGTCATCAGTTCGTAAAGTGCCAGATAGTCAGATGGTTCAATCTCGATCTTGCCGTAGTTTTTTAACATCCACTGGCTGATAGTTGCCACCTGTTCTTCATCAAAACCACACCTGTTTACCGACAAATACAGTTCGACCAACATGCCGTAAACAACAGCAAAGCCATGTAAAATGGGACGTCCGGAGTGCAACGCATAACTTTCAAAAGCATGACCAACAGTGTGCCCAAAGTTCAGTGCTTTGCGGATGTTTTTCTCGGTCAGGTCATTTTGAACATGCCAGTCTTTTACGGCAACAGAGTGGGCAATGATTTCCTGCAGCGATTCGTAATCGATTTCATCCAATGAATATTCCATCAGCTCATCCCAATGTTCCGGATTTTTGATCAGTCCGTGTTTTAGCATTTCAGCATAACCAGATCGGAAATTTTCCGGATCGATGGTCTTCAAAAAGTTGGTATTGATGATAACCGCATCCGGTTCGTTAAAAACACCGATTTCATTTTTCAACCCATTGAAATTAATGCCGGTCTTTCCGCCCAGAGAAGCATCAACCTGTGCCAGTAGCGTGGTGGGAATATTGACAAAAGCCATTCCCCGTTTAAAGGTCGAAGCCACAAAACCACCCAAGTCAGTCAGCATTCCGCCCCCAATGTTGATCAACAACGATTTGCGGTCAGCCCCGTTTTGCGATAAAAATTCCCAAACCTGCTCGACCGATCGGACAGATTTGTTGGATTCGCCACCTTTGATGCTGGTTGTCTTGATTTTATACTTGTCAATGACCTCTTGAATCAGCGGTACACATAACTGCTGCGGTGTTTCTTCCGTTAATAAAAATACCTTCCCTGCCGGAAATTCTTGAATGATTTTTTCGAGTTCAAAAGCAACCTTTTGGGAAAAGATAATATTTGAATGTATTTTTGATGGAGCCATTTATCTGTAAAAAATGTTTTGGAATGCGCAAAGTTAAAATATTTTTGGCAGCACTCTGAATTCATCATTTTTTTCAGTGATTTATTTACGAATCTTTAAACCGATATGAAAATTTCAAATAGAGAACAATCGAAACGAATTAAACGGGGATTTAACCTCGGGGTGGTGATCTTGCTGCTTCCGGCTTTATTTTTTGTTTGGAAGGAAATGGACCTGGCTGCCATCATCAATGCCGGGGTTTTGGTCCTCTATATTGTCGGTTTTCATTTTGTTGGCTTGAACTACATTGAATATGATTCCGACGGAGATTTACTGCGGGTTCGTTATTATCCGATCATATCGTTTTTCAACCGTGAATACAGTTCCATTGAGTTTCGTAAAGAGCTGTTGTATCAAGCTGAAGTGAAAAAGACATTCCTGTTTTTCGATCTGTATCTCGCGGTAAAAACACGAAAAGGAATTGCTGAATATCCCGAATTGAGCTTGGCTGCCTTGAATAAAAATAGTATCCGCGCAATGCAAAATGATCTGGTCGAATTGTCTCCAAAAAAATAATTGTTGTGTTTTCGTGAGGCATTGCTTAAATTTATCATAAACCCCATCTCTATGAATGACTCCGAAAAACTGAAGTATCAAATTGCTTTATCGTTGGTTCCTGCTATTGGCTTTGTCCACGCCAAACGGCTGATGGCTGCTTTTGGCAGTGCCGAAGCTGTCTTGAAAGCTTCGAAGAAAGACCTGCAACGAGTGCCCAATATTGGAGAATTTATTGCACAGAAAGTGGTGTCGTGCAATGTACTCGACAAGGCAGAGCAGGAGGTTGAATTCATTGAAAAACACCGGATCAGCTATGCTTTTTACACCGATAAAAATTATCCCAAACGCCTTAAACGGTGTGTTGATGCTCCTTTGGTTTTGTTTTGGAAAGGTAATATCGATTTTAATGCTGAAAAGATGGTAGCCATCGTTGGAACCAGAAACGCGACCAACTACGGTCGTGAATTTTGTGACGCTCTGATTTCGGAAATGGCTGCCCATGGCGGATATTCGGTGGTTAGCGGATTGGCGTACGGCATTGATGTGGCTGCTCACAAAGCCAGCTTAAAGCAAGGTGTTCCAACCCTCGGGGTATTGGGGCACGGACTGGACATGATTTACCCGACGCTACATAAGCAAGTAGCCGTAAAAATGTTGAAGGATGGGGGTTTAGTAACGGATTTTGTCAGTGAGACCTCCGTTGAACGACAGAATTTTTTACGAAGA
>DATFMO010000085.1:0-3338 GCA_035266925.1 Sunxiuqinia sp.
ATCTATAACTACCGGCTCGTCTATGTTTGTCGAAGCTGACGTTTCTTTCTTGACGTTTGCCATCATTGCTGCCAGACCGCCACCATTTTTCACGTTGACAAAGCCGACCTGCATCAGCATACGTTGTGCGTAAGCTGAACGAGCACCTGTGGCACAATAAACCGTGATTTCCCGTGATGCATTTTCGCCCAACTCTTCAAAGCTATACATCAGTTCATCCAACGGGATGTTGATGGCATCCGGGTAGGCGCCTGCATTAAATTCTTCAGCAGTACGAACATCAATCACAATTGGTGAATTTGAATCAATAACTTGTTCTTCCGTTTTTACTTCGGACTGCGTATTTTCTTCTTCCAATGATTTGGCTTCGACGGGAAGCAGATCAAGGCCAATTTGGGTGAAGCCAACTGTCCTGGCTTGGCGTTGCAGTGATGTGTGTCCACCGGAAATGTTGGTCACATCCGTATACCCTGCTCCAACCAATGTGCGAAGAGCCTGATGTCCTTTCTTTCCGGTTTCATCGTACACAATTACCGGACGATCTGCGGGTATATTTTCAAGTTCCTGTGGTAACAATTCCAGCGGGATATGAATAGCACCTTTTACATGACTTTTCTCGAATGCAAAGACATC
The DNA here is from genome assembly GCA_035266925.1 of Sunxiuqinia sp. Taxonomy (GTDB): domain Bacteria; phylum Bacteroidota; class Bacteroidia; order Bacteroidales; family Prolixibacteraceae; genus Sunxiuqinia. The sequence continues at coordinate 634 of DATFMO010000085.1, forward strand.
CCGAACATCAACGAAAACCGGATTTCTTTCTTCCAGAAAAGCATCAAGTTCGGATGCAGTAACAGAAGGACTGAATCCTGATTGGCGGTTTTCAGCCGTGTATGCAGCCATGTTCATCGCATCATTAGCTGTACCGATTGGTGGTGAATAGGCAAAATCAACGTCAGCCAGATCACTGACTGTTAGTTTAGCTGCGGTTGCAGTGGCAATGACATCCAATCGTTTGTCAGCTCCTTTGTAGCCAGCAGTTTGTCCTCCAAGAATGACACCGGTTTCACGATCGTAAACCAACATGGTTGTCACTGTTTCAGCTCCCGGATAGTATGCCGTATGGTGTTCTTTGTGAACCACCACTGCATCGGCATCAATTCCGGCAGCACGAGCCTGCTTGAGTGACATCCCTGATGTTCCGGCAACAGCTTCAAAAACACGAACGACAGATGTTCCAATGGCTCCTTTGTATTCGTGATTGCCTCCCAGTGCATTCTCGGCGGCGATACGTCCCTGGCGGTTTGCCGGGCCTGCAAGCGGGATACGAACTTTTTTACCGCTCACTCGGTGTTCAATTTCGACCATGTCGCCGGCTGCATAAATGTCCGGATCAGCTGTTTGCAGTTTGGGATTCACTAATAAACCACCAGCTTCTCCCAATTCCAAACCAGCATCTTTGGCAAGCTGAAGGGTAGGGCGAACGCCAATTGATAACAACACCATATCGGCATTCAATCGTTTCCCGTTGTCCAGCTTCACATGATGAGATGTAATTTCGGTTACGCCCGCTCCGGTATGGATTCCAACGCCATAGGCCAGTAATTCAGTTTCAATAAATCCGGCTGTTTCGGCTTCCATCAGTGCCATTACGTGTGGCATCATTTCAACCACGTTCACGTTCAAGCCTCGTTTGGCAAGCGCTTCAACCATTTCCAGTCCAATGAATCCACCACCAACAACAACAGCATTTTCCGGTTCTTTCTCTTCCAAATGAGCGGCAATTTTGTCCATGTCTTCCAGTGTCCACAAAGAGAAAACATGGTCGCGATCGGCACCTGGTAAATTGGGTTTGATTGGTTTTCCGCCTTGTGCCAGGATCAGCTTGGTGTATTCAAATGTTTCCTGTTTTCCGGTCTGGCTGTTGACGGCTTTTACTGCATGAGTAGCACGATCAATAGCTGTAACAGCTGTGTTTGTGTAAACGTCGACATCGTATTGTTCTTTAAAACTTTCGGGGCTTTGCAAGATCAGTTTTGACCGGCTTTTAATGTCGCCACCGATGTAGTAGGGCAGGCCACAGTTGGCGAACGAGATGTCAGGACCTGCTTCGAGCATAACAATTTTAGCTGAAGGAGAGATACGACGAGCCTTTGCTGCGGCTGTTGCTCCGGCCGCAACTCCCCCTATAATGACAATTTTTTCCATTTTCTTTATCTATTTGGGTATTAATAAATTGATTGACTATTGAACTTTTGCGATTTCTTTCAATAAGTAGTCTTTAGATTTGGCGCCAACAAAACGTTTGATTTCTTTCCCATTTTTAAACAATACCATGGTTGGGATATTGCGGACTTTGAATCGTTGAGCCATACTCTGAAATTGTTCAATGTTAACTTTGCCAACGCGTTTGTTTCCGTTCAATTCTTCAGCAACATCGTTTAAAACAGGAGCCATCATCCGGCATGGTGCGCACCAGCTGGCCCAGAAATCAACGAGGATAATTTTGTTTTTGGCTTGTTGTTGAAAGTTTTTATCGGTTAGTGTTAGGATCTTTTGGTGATCATCTACCATCGGCGTGTTTTTGATTTTCGCCCGGGCTACTTTAGCCATCACAAAAAAAGCGATAATGACAAGTGCAACGACTAGTAAAATAATTTGAACCATCTTTCTGCTGCGTTAATTTTTAATTTCTGTTTTCTATTCGTTCTATCTTCTCGGTCTTGTTTCAAGCATTCACCGAAGCTCCAAAATATTCATTAAGAATGGTGGTAACCTGTTCCTTGGATTGAATGCTGGAAGTGGCTTTGGCAACTTCACCATTTTTGTAATAAACGGTGAATGGAATTCCCATAAAACCACGAACTTCCTTTAAATTTCGAATGACATGGGCTTCAGGATTATCAAATTCCATATCGAAGAATTCCACATGCGTATATTCATCTTCCAGCTCATGTGCAATTCGGTAAACGGGAATGCACATGGGCCCCATTCGTCCGCAGATGACCATCACGTTTTCGTTTTCATGGATGATCTTGCTGAGTTGTTCAGCCGATTCAATGTGATTTAAATTGGTGTATAACATTGGTCAAAGATTTTTGGAGCTGATCAATAATTACAGGATGACAATTTCGTAGGTCAGGTCCATGGTTTGCCGATACGTGAACGAAACCCCGCAATACCGATCCTGTGACAGATCAACAGCTTTTTTAAGTTTGGCTTCATCTAAATCCTGGCCTTTAAACTTGTAAATGATGTGTACTTTGTAGTAATGCTTAGGATGTTCTTCAGTCATGTCGGCTTCGATATCAATGTCGAATTCATCAACTTTAACACGCATTTTTTTCAACATTGAAATGACATCCATTCCTGTACAACCAGCCAGAGCGGCCATCATCAACTGTTTAGGCCGAGCTCCTATGTCATTTCCACCAACTTCTGGTGTTGCATCCATCACTACTTTGTGTCCGCTTACTTCGGCATCAAACTGCATGTTG
>DATFMO010000086.1:0-4225 GCA_035266925.1 Sunxiuqinia sp.
AGGGTAGCGTTTGCCGGAGTCGGCAATCACAAACGCAATATCATTTGCTGACAGCGATTCAAAAAATTCATCATTAATCCATGATTGATGCCTGATCTCAATAGCAAAGCGATATTCTGCGTAATTGGATTTCAGCACGCGTAGAAACTCGTCAACTTTATCACGATCATATTTCAGACCAGGTGGCAATTGAATGAGCACTGGTCCCAGCCGGTCATGCATGATACCGATAACTTCAAAAAAGTTTTCCAACGCTTCTTCCGGGTGGCTCAACTTCAAGCGGTGCGAGATGTATCGGCTTAGCTTGGGGCAAAAAAGAAAGTTAGCCGGTGTGCGTACTTTCCAGCCTTCTGTGGTGGGCGCTTTTGGGAGATGATAAAAACTTGAATTTAACTCCACGCAATCGAATTGGGAGGTGTAATATTCCAGGTACTTTGCCGGTTTCACATCATCGGGATAAAACAAACCTGCCCAGTGTTTGTAACTCCAGCCGGAAGTTCCAATGTGTATTTCTGAAGTTTTTTTGCCCATGTTTTTTTAATTCGATTTTATTTGGAAGTTATTTCGAATGAACTCCAGCATGTGATCGTAATGCGATCCTTTCCAGTAGATTCGTTCGCAATTCGGACATTGGAAAAATCCTTCGTAATACTTCGCCGTTCGTGCTTGAAGCTTTTCCCGTACCTCTTCTTTTGAGACTGGAGCGATTTCGTTGTTGCATTTGATGCAGCGGGTCAATGGATCAAGGCTTCCAGCCAAATCCAGCTTTCCATACAAGTCACGAATTTGTTCCAGTGGATCGGAAGACCGAATCCAATACCAGTGGTTCACATTTGGATTCTTACCCAGCTTTTGGTCTTTTGATAGCAAAATGCGATGGTCCTGACGCGAAAGTTTAATCAATTGATCAACTGGGTAATTCTTGAAATAGAGGGTGTCAAATCCCAGCATGCGTAGGTATTTGCATAGTCGTCCCAAATGCACATCGCCAATAAATTTAAGATTTCGCAAGGGTTTGTCACGGATTTCGCTGACACTGGAGATATCAAACAATTCGAAAATCGGGTACACCGAAATTCGATCCTCGTTTTGCAAATGATAGTCCAGCCTTTTTGACCGCTGGTTGACCAAAATCAGGTCAATTTCGTTGGTGGGTACGCCCAATTTTTCGAATACGTTCCGAAGAGGTGTACCGGGTTCAATCGTCAGATCAAACCACTCCTTACGGTTTTCCTCTGGGAGGTAATCGTTCAATTCTTCGTAAAACCGAAAATGGACCTGTTGTATCATGCCGCTGTTAGTTGGTTAATTTCAGTATAAAATTTTCAATCCACCGTGCAATTTTTTTTACGTGTTTCCGAACAAGTATGGTTCATCTTGTAACTATTATGAATTGGTGGTAAATTTATAGTATGAAAGCATGGATTATTGATGGAACCTACGATTTAACGCTTGAAACAAAGCCGTTGACACAAGTTGAATTGCCCAAGCCTGTTCCCCAAAAGGGCGAGTTGCTAATTAAAATAAGTACTTGTGGTGTTTGCCATACCGAACTGGATGAAATTGAAGGACGGACTCCACCGCCGGTTTTCCCGGTTGTTCCCGGACACCAGGTGGTGGGAACGGTGGAAGAAAACCGGGGATCACAAAGGGACATAAAACCCGGTGACCGGGTGGGAGTGGCCTGGATATTTTCGGCTTGTGGACACTGTGATTATTGCCAAACAGGAGCTGAGAACCTATGCCGTGATTTCAAAGCTACCGGGCGGGATGCCAATGGCGGTTACACTGACTACATGGTGGTTCCTGAGCAGTTTGCTTATCCAATTCCTGATGTTTTTACCGATGCCGAGGCAGCACCGCTGTTGTGTGCCGGGGCGATTGGCTATCGATCCGTGGCGTTGTGCAAAATGAGCAATGGCAAACGAATTGGCCTGACTGGTTTTGGTGCGTCGGCCCATTTGGTTCTGAAGTTGATTCGTTATCAATATCCACAATCGGAAGTGTATGTTTTTGCGCGCAACCCGAAGGAACGTGAGTTTGCAATGGAACTCGGTGCTGCCTGGGCTGGTGATACTGCCGACAAGCCTCCGAGGCTGTTGGATTGCATCATCGACACGACGCCGGTCTGGAAGCCGGTGATTAGTGCGCTGGAATGTCTGAAGCCCGGCGGTCGGTTGGTGATTAATGCCATACGGAAAGAAAGTATTGACCAGGAATACCTGTTTAACATTGACTATCCGACCCATTTGTGGATGGAGAAGGAGATTAAAAGTGTGGCCAATGTCACGAGTCATGATGTGCGGGAGTTTATCAGGATAGCCGCAGAAATGCCTTTCAAACCCGATGTAGAGACTTATTCATTTGACAAAGCCAACGAGGCGATCATGGACATCAAACAGCGTAAAATAAAAGGGGCGAAAGTATTAGTCATTAGATAATTGGTCATCGGCTGTTTGCAGCTTGCTAATGGATACTGTGGCTAATCACTTCTTATACCTATCATTCAACCCAATCCGTTTAAAAATCATGGGGATAATTTTGTCCAATCGTTTTTGTTTGGTTTCCGCTCGTTTGGCTTCACGTATGTAATCAGCAAAATCGCGTTTTCTGGTTAAGTTAAGGGCCTCAAAACTTTGGTTGAGGTCAGGATCATCAGAAAGGTATTTTTGAAGTTCCTCCGGAATAACCAATGGCTTATTTTGGGCTGGTTTGATTACTTTCCCCTTTTCCTGGTTTAAAATGGCTTCTTCCAGGTATTTCAAAATCGTTCGTTGGTTGGCTTTTATTTCTTCCAGCGACTGAAATCGCCATTGACGCAATGCTTTGGTCACCCCGCTATTTCCACTAACCAGTTTCTTTTTATTGTCTTTCAGTAGCGCTCCCTGGTGAAACCAAATGCCCACGTATGATTTGAAGGCAGCTATCCCAGCAACATTTTTATTTTTCAATGTGTAGATGGGAGCTCCCCATTTGATGCCTTCATCCAGTTTAGTTGATAAAAACACCAGTCGCAGGAGTTTTAGCTCATTCTGCCATTGGGTTTTGTTGTCGATATATTCATCGACTGTAATTGGTCGATTCATTGGTTATCGTTTTTGTTGATGTTATTGATCTTCAGCGAAAAATTGCGTGTAGCATTTCAAAATTCCTTTGTCATGTTCTAATTTTTTAACCGGTGAAAGACCAATTTGTTGTCGGACTTTATTGACAGCTTCCAATGATGGAAGTTCTGGACGTTCGTCAAAGTTTATCTTCAAAATATAGGCTGTTTTTAAAGTTGAACCTTTGAAACGAACCACTAATGGTCCTGTTCGTGCCGGGTGAATATGAATGTATCGTTCCGATTCATGGCTTTCGCGAATGACCCATTCCGATTGGTCGTCCAACTGGATTTGTCGATAGCCTTTCCTCAGTTTCACCCACTGATTGAATGCTTCTATTTCAAAAACATGTATTGATTGAAGTATTTCAATCACTGATTGCCCTATTTCTACAGGAGATTGCGTTCCGGTGTAAATATCGATGTAATTGTTGCAGATAGGGTCAAGCTTTTTGATGACTTCTTGTTGCGGTGCCTTATGCAAAAAATTCATCAAAAAATCGCGGTGATGCTTGAAAGCATTGAACCGAATGGGAGCGTGTATGTCAGCCAATTGTTCCAAAATTGAAGAAATATTATAACGAAATCAGTCCCCCAAAAACTACATTCTGCTGTGATTCCATTTTTACACCCTAGAGAAACGTTGCGTTTCGATAGAGCAAACACAGAGTCAATGTTTCATGGATCAGCTTTTGAGAAATTCTTCTTCTTTGCAAGTTACTTTTTCTACTAAAAAAGGAAAAGTTAATACTAACAAAGCTTCGGAAAGAAAGCAGCTAATTTGCGGTTTCCTTTGCTTTTTTCAACAATCGTTCGCCAAGCAGATAAACCAGAGCATGATGAATAATCGAAAGCATTGCCAATAACCAAGCCCAAAGATGTGCACCGGTTGAATAGAGGCTCAAGGCCGCCAGTCCGCTGACTACTAATTCCTGAATGAGCCGAAAGGTTTCGGCTCGTTTCCCAAATTGATGAAAGTCGACAGCGCCCCAAAAGCCAAAACCAATGGCGGGTGCCAGCCCAGTGAAAAGAATCTTGCTGATTTGGCTACTCCCAATATGATAGCCCCAAATACCCAGCGCTACCACGATGCAGGCTTCCATGATTCCGCGTAGGGCCACA
>DATFMO010000087.1:0-5738 GCA_035266925.1 Sunxiuqinia sp.
AAGCGAAAGACTTGGCGAACATCCTGAAGTCAGGTAAGATGCCGGCTCCCGCTCATATCCTTCAGGAAGCAATCGTAGGACCATCACTGGGTAAAGAAGCGATTCAGAGTGGTTTGTGGTCGTTTGTTGTGGCCTTTTTGCTGGTACTGGTTTACATGTTGTTCTTCTACAGTAAGAAAGCCGGTTTTACGGCCAACATGGCACTGATTGCCAACTTGTTCTTTATTATTGGTGTGTTGGCGTCATTGGGTGCTGTATTGACCTTGCCTGGTATTGCCGGTATCGTATTGACAATCGGTATGTCGGTGGATGCGAACGTGTTGATCTACGAACGTATTCAGGAAGAAATTAAGGCCGGTAAAGGTTTGAAACTGGCGATTACCGATGGTTACAAAAATGCCTACTCCGCGATTATTGACGGTCAGGTAACAACCTTGTTGACGGGTATCGTTCTGTTCTTGTTTGGTTCCGGTCCTATTAAAGGTTTCGCAACAACATTGATCATCGGTATCTTCACCTCATTGTTCTCCGCCATCTTTATTACCCGCTTGGTATTTGAACGTCAGTTGGGTAAAAACCAGAAGATTACGTTTACCTCGAAATTAACAGAAGACTGGTTGCGTAATGCGAAGATCAAGTTCCTGGCCAAACGGAAGATTTTCTATGTGATCTCAGGTACACTGATCGTGATCTCATTGTTCTCGATTTTTACCCGCGGTTTCAACTACGGTATCGATTTCAAAGGAGGACGTACTTACGTGGTTCGTTTTGATGAACCGGTAGAAGTAGAAGCTGTTGGTCAGGCTCTTGCTAAGGTTTATGGAGAAGCACCTGAAGTGAAAACGTATGGTGAAAGTGACCAGGTAAAGATCACGACAGAGTATAAAATTGATAATAACTCAAGCGAAACTGATAACGAAGTCGAACAGTTGCTTTACAAAGGTTTGGAAGATTCAGGACTGATTGGAAAAATGTCGATGGAAGATTTCATCCAGAACCACCGGATGAGTTCACAAAAAGTGGGGCCGACCATTTCCGATGATATCAAGAAGGAGGCGATGATTGCAATCATGTTCTCTCTGATCATTATCTTCTTGTACATTCTCATCCGGTTCCGTAACTGGCAATATGGTATGGGAGCTATCGTGGCACTGGCGCACGATACGACCATTGTTCTCGGGGTGTACTCTTTGTTCCATGGTATGCTACCGTTCTCACTGGAAATTGACCAGTCGTTTATTGCGGCGATCCTGACGGTGGTGGGTTACTCAATTAACGATACGGTGGTTGTATTTGACCGGATCCGTGAGTACATGCACATCCACCCGAAACGTGATCGCGGAGAAAATATGGATGATGCGATGAACTCAACACTTCGTCGTACATTCAGTACCTCATTGTCGACCTTGATTGTATTGTTGGCCATCTTCCTGTTTGGCGGTACATCAATCCAAGGATTTATCTTTGCGTTGTTGCTGGGTATCTTTGTAGGTACTTATTCATCAGTATTTATTGCAACTCCTTTGGTTTACGATACTCAAAAAAGAGTGACCAAAGTGGCAACAGCGAAAAAAGCAAAATAATATTAAGCGATGATATGACTGGAACCCCGGCCCTAAAAGCCGGGGTTTCTTTTTTGGTAGAAAAGACTTTTTGCAGAACAATGTACTGTTGTTGTTTGTATATTTGTTGAAAATTTTAAGCGATGATCTTGAGTATGCTTTTTATCGGTGGAAGTGAAATTATTGTGGTGATGTTGATTGTCTTGCTTTTCTTTGGATCGAAAGCAATCCCTGATATAGCACGCACCATGGGTAAAGGAATGCGCGAATTTAAAAAAGCGACGAACGAGATCACCCGCGAATTTGAAGAGTACACCGGCGATTTCAAACACGACATTGACGATATCCGCTCAACCATTCAAAAGGAATCCAAACAGATTACCCAGGATTTTGAACGTGTCTCAACCAAGGTGAAAAAGGATTCGGAAAAGCTGACCAAAAATATTGAGGAGGCGGGTTCATCGGTGAAAGAAGAAGCTGAAAAAGCGACTAAAAGCATTGATGAAGCTGAACAGGAAATTAAGGAAGAAGCTGCACAGGTCAAAAAGACCATTGACGATACCGGTTCTGTGCAACGGGAAAACACACCACCAATCAACAAATCAAGCGATGAAGAGTTAAAAGGATAAGTAACCTTTTAAAAACAGGACATGCAAATTTTACTGTACGCACTATTATTGTTGTTTTGCTTTGTTTTGCTTGCCCGAATCGTTGATAAATTTTTTGTTGCCTCCCTTGATCATATTTCTGCTGATTTAAAATTATCACACGATGCCGCCGGCGCAACTTTAATGGCGATTGGCTCCAGTGCTCCCGAGCTTTTTGTGGCTTTGTTTTCCGTGTTGAAACCGGGAGATCATGAAGCTATCGGGATCGGTAGCATCGTTGGAAGTGCCTTGTTTAATTTGCTGGCTATTGGTGGAATAGTTGCACTGGCCCGAAAATCGGTACTGACCTGGCAGCCGGTCCTGCGCGATATCATTTTTTATTTTATTGCTGTCGCTTTATTGCTTTGGGGTATTTTTGATGGGAGTTTCAGCGTGTGGAATGCGCTTGCATTTCTGGCAATTTATGTGATTTACGTGGTGGCAGTTGTCAATTGGCGAAAGCTTTTTCCATACAAAGACGTGGATTACGAACCAGAGAAACCATCGGAAGATTGTACCGAAAATGGCAAAGCAAATTTGCTGGACAAAGCTTTGTGTTTCCTGTTTCCCAATGCCGAAAACTATTACCTGGTCTTTTTAATTTCCATTGCACTGATTGCCGGTTTGAGCTGGGTTTTGGTGGAAGCTGCAATCCATGTATCGCTTTTACTGGATGTTCCGGAATCAATTGTAGCTTTGACTGTTTTGGCGGTAGGAACCTCTGTTCCCGACCTGATTTCGTCGTTGATTGTTGCCCGGCAGGGACGAGGTGACATGGCGATGAGTAATGCCATTGGCTCCAATATTTTTGACATTCTGGTTGGCCTCGGGCTTCCTTTTTTAATTGCCATGACCATTTATGGTGGAACAATTGAAGCCAAGGGACATAACTTATTGTCATCTTCTGTCATATTATTTGGTTCACTATTGGCTTTTACGATCTTATTGGTGGTAAAACGCTGGAGAGTAAATTGGCTCACCGGTACTATTTTGCTGGTATTGTACGTTTTTTACGTGGTTCGCGAAATCGTTTTACTTTAATTATCTTTAGCCAATAAAAATTCCAACTGCTTTGATCAAAGTTCAGGACATCACAAAATCATTTGGCAACCTTCAGGTTTTGAAAGGAATTGACTTACAAATTCCACAGGGGAAATTGTACAGCATTGTCGGGCCCAGTGGAGCAGGTAAAACAACCTTGCTGCAAATCATGGGAACATTGAGCAAGCCCGATACCGGCAAGGTTGAGATTCGTCAAAAAGAAGTTTTCAAATTGGGCGAACGTAAACTGGCTGGCTTTCGCAACCGCGAGATCGGTTTCGTGTTTCAGTTTCATTATTTGTTGCCTGAATTTACGGCACTTGAAAATGTGTGCATCCCAGCTTTCATTGCCAAGCGATCAAAAAAGGAAGCCGAAGAAAAAGCCAGCGAATTGCTTCGATTTCTGGGGTTGGCTGATCGAATGACGCACAAACCGGCTGAACTTTCGGGAGGAGAGCGGCAACGTGTGGCAGTAGCACGGGCGCTGATCAACGATCCTGCAGTGATCTTGGCCGACGAACCATCTGGAAACCTGGACACGAAAAACCGCGAAGATTTGCACGACCTGTTTTTTAAACTGCGCGATGAATTTAACCAAACGCTGGTGATTGTCACCCACGACGAAAATTTTGCCCGTCAGTCGAACAAAATTATTCGGATGCGCGACGGAAAAATCGAAGATTGATACTAGCATTTTCAATGCTGAATTTCGAATCACTGGTCTCAGCGACTGATCACTGAATACTGTCAAAAATGTACACACGCGACGAATTGTATGAATTGTTGGAGGAGAAAGCTGCACTGTACAACCAGCCATCTTTTATTGAAACCGATCCCATTCAAATCCCAAAACAATTTTCACAAAAAGAAAATATTGAAATTGCCGGTTTTTTAGCCGCCACAATCGCCTGGGGACAACGACCAACCATCATCAGAAATGCGACGCGGCTAACCCAAATGATGGACAACAAACCCTACGATTTTTTAATGAATACCACCGAAAGTGAATGGCTGCATTTCCTGGTTTTCAAACATCGAACGTTTAATGGAATTGATTGCCAGTTTTTTCTTCGCTCTCTGAAAAATATCTACGAAAATCATGGTGGCTTGGAGGCCGTTTTCACCATCGGTTATCAAAAGGATCGGTCTGTTGATTCAGCTTTGCGTTATTTCCGGCAGGTGTTTTTTGAGGTGAACCATGAACGACGTTCACAAAAGCATGTATCCAATATTGACAAGGGGGCTTCAGCCAAACGACTGAACATGTTCCTGCGTTGGATGGTTCGAAAAGATGAAGCCGGGGTGGACTTCGGACTGTGGAACGACATTCCGATGGCTGAGTTACTGTTGCCACTGGATGTGCATACCGGAACGCAGGCTCGGCAGCTCGGATTGCTCAAACGCAAGCAGGACGATTGGAAAGCTGTACTGGAGCTGACTGAAAACCTGCGACAATTCGATCCCGACGATCCCATCCGCTACGACTTCGCTTTGTTTGGGCTTGGCGCCTTCGAAAAATAATCGACCGTTTACTGTAGAAAATTCGAGTTGATTCTCGTACAACTGGTGCTTCGCAAAGCAAAGCTAAACCGCGTAAATTTTATCAGCATGAAAAACCGACTTTTTGCCATTGGTGATGTGCATGGATGTTTCGATCCGTTGATGGAACTCGTGGAATCCAAACTTCAATTGAAAAAATCGGATCATTTGGTTTTGCTGGGCGATTACATTGACCGTGGAATGCAGAGCAGAGAGGTGATCGATTACATCATGGAGTTTAAAAATCAGGGTTTCGACGTCGTGACTTTGCGGGGAAATCATGAGCAAATGTTGGTGGACGCTTTAGACGATACTGAAAATCTACCATTGTGGATATACAATGGCGGAAGAAAAACGTTAAAAAGTTTTGATGTCGAATTATTGCAAGATCTTGCTCCGACGTATCAAATCTTTTTTCGCAATTTGCCCTATTTTCATGCCTTCGGAAATTACCTTTTTGTACATGCGGGCTTTGACGATGCGGCGTCCGATCCCTTTCAGGATAAATATAAATTGGTTTGGGAAAGCCAAAATCACTATGAACATCCCGAGCTGGCAGGAAAAACAATCGTGCATGGGCATCGGCCACACCCGCTCGAGCAATTGAAAAAGATGAAACTGGAAAAACAACAGGTCATCAATCTGGATACCGGCTGTGTTTATCCCGAATATTTAGGCTACGGACGATTGACAGCCATCGAATTACATTCCCGGGAACTTTTTTCGGTGTAAAAGCACACATTGGAGGTTTATGAAAATAATTCTCACCGGGAAGTCATGCGAACTAACCTATGATTTTGTATTTTGAAGCATCAAATAAATGACTATGAAAAACCTAAACAACCATCGATTTCTATTCGTGAAAATTCTTGTAATTTTCCTATTCCTGTTTATTGACTTTACAACTCGTGCAGCCAATCCTGTCAGTCTGTATCGCCTGTTTGAAACG
>DATFMO010000088.1:0-4581 GCA_035266925.1 Sunxiuqinia sp.
AGTGATGCCGTTTTATGCGCCGCAATAATTGATGTCAGTAAAAAAACGAATAAAAAATTGATTTAAAATAAACAGAATGAAAGCGATTGAAATTATAGAACCCGGGTCGATGCGTATGGTTGAACGCGACCTGCCGACAACCGGACATGAAGATATTCTCTTAAAAATTAAGTATGTCGGGTTTTGTGGATCCGACCTGAGCACTTACCTGGGGAAAAACCCATTGGTGCAGTATCCGCGGATTCCAGGCCATGAAATCTCAGCTGTGATTGAATCAACAGGAGAAGGCGTGCCCGAAAAATTTAAAGCAGGGCAGAAAGTTACCGTAGTTCCGTATACCAATTGTGGTCAATGTGCATCTTGCAAAAAGAAGCGTTTCAACGCATGCCGTTACAATCAAACATTGGGCGTGCAGCGTGATGGCGCGATGGCGGAATATATTGCAGTTCCATGGCAAAAGGTACTGATCGACGATGAGTTGACCGAGCATCAACTTGGCTTGGTTGAACCTTTGACAGTTGGATTTCATGCCATTGACAATGCCGGTGTGACCGATATTGACACCGTAATGGTTTTTGGCTGCGGAATGATTGGAAGCGGAGCAATCGTGCGAGCTTATTTGCGCGGAGCCACTGTGATTGCCGTGGATATCGACGATGATAAATTACAGGTTGCCAAGGCGCTTGGAGCAACACATCTGATCAACTCCAGGAAGCATGACTTACATGAAGAGCTGGTGAAAATTACCGATGACAATGGACCGTCTGTAGTAATTGAAGCAGCAGGAACTCCGGTCACCTACCGGGCAGCGATTGAGGAAGTGGGCTTTGCGGGCCGGGTGGTGTGCATTGGCTATGCCAAAGAAGATGTGGCATTTCCAACGAAATTGTGGGTACAAAAAGAGTTGGAGATTTTTGGCTCACGCAATGCCAATCCATCCGATTTTGAAGCCGTAATCAAGTATTTGAAAACAGCTGATCTGGATGAAAACTTACTGATCTCAAAGATAGTTCAACCAGAAGAAGCGGCAGACGCCATGAAAAGCTGGTCGGAAAATCCCGGTGCTGTATTGAAGATCATGATTGAATTTGGAAAGTAATTATACGCATAAAAATAGTTGTCGAAAGCCGGAAGCGGGATGCCGTTTTTCGGTTTTTTTCAACTACATCACCATTGAAAATGAATGGATGATTTTGATCAGCAGCGTTGGATAAATTCCCAAACCGATCAGGCCGACTGACAGAACAACAAAGAAAAACGTATTTGTCAAATTGAAAACCGGTTTTGGCTGAACGTTCTCTTCGGGTTGGCTGAACATAGCCAGAATAATCTTCAAATAATAAAATAATCCAATGGTACTGCTGATAACCAGGATGATGACCAGCCACCATAGATTTGCTTCAACTCCAGCCATTAGAATATAAAATTTGCCCATAAAACCTGCTGTTAGTGGAATGCCGGCGAGCGACAGCAGCATAATGGCAAAAAATGAAGCCAGCCACGGTCTTCGGGTGAACAATCCCTTGTAATCGTCAATGGATGTTGCATCTCGGTCTGAGCCGGAAATGACAGTAACAACACCAAACGCGCCCAGTGAAGTGATCATGTACGCTATGAGGTAGAAGGTGGACGATTCAACCGCCAGGTGACTTCCGGTAAGAAAAGCTACCAGTAAATACCCCATGTGTGCAATGGAGGAATAGGCCAGAATCCTTTTGACATTATTTTGCAACAAAGCCAGTAAATTTCCGGTTAGCATGGAAACAGCTGCCATGATTCCAAGAACCATCATCAGTGCCGGAAACTGAAAAGCATCCAGATCAAGGATGAAACGCAACCACAAGGCAAAAACCCCGCCTTTGGAGACGGTGGCAACCAGTGCCGAGACCGGAGCAGGAGCTCCCTCGTAAACATCGGCTGTCCACAGGTGAAAAGGAACCAAAGCCAGCTTGAATCCAACGCCAACAATGATGAGCCCAAAACCACCCGCTGCTATAGCTGGAACGCTTCCATTTTTTAGGAACGAAGCCAAGTCTGGGAAATACATGGTGCCTAAGGAGGCGTAAACCAGGGCCATACCGAACAGCAAAAAGGCTGATGAAACAGCAGCCAGAATAAGGTATTTAATACCCGCTTCCAGTGAATGCTCGCGGTACCGGAAAAAGGCAATTAATACGTACAATGAAGAACTCAATATTTCGATACCCAAAAAGAAGGTGATAAAATGATGGCTAACCGCCAAAACTGTAGAACCCAGCGTGGCCAGTAAAATCAAAATGTAATATTCTTCCACATCGCTGGTCACATTTTCAAGGTATCGCCGCGAAATTAAAATAATGAAAAAGCTGGCCAGAAAAATCATGCCCATGTACAAGGCTCCAAACGAATCCATCACCAGTAAGTGTTGCACATAAACCGGTTGCTTGTGAGGCATGAAAACCAGTGACAGAAAAGCAGCCAGCAAGGTTGCCATTGCTGCCAGATGTGTCACTTGGTGGCTTCTTTTGATTCCAATCAACATCAAAAGCAGAACAGCTCCACCGGCTGTAATCATCAATGGTAGTAAACTCATGAGTTCGTTTGTGCTCATCGTTTGACTCCTTTCGTATCGTTGGTTAAAATTCCCATTTCAGCATTTTTTTGACGACTGGAGAAATTGTCTGGTTTCATCATTTTTTGATTTGCTTTTGACGTTGCTCCAGTCTGCATTTCAATGGTTGGATTTAATATCTTTTCAATCGATTGTTGGGCGCTGTCAAATATAGGCTGAGGAAAGAGTCCGAGCCAAACAATGGGAATAACCAGCAAGGCCGTCACAAATTTTTCACGCAGGGAGAGGTCTTTGATGTTCGATTGATATTGTTTTTTGCCATAGGCTATTTTTTGTAGCATTCGAAGGGCATAAATACTCGAAGCGATCATGCCGATGCTCGCAAGTACCGTGATTGTTGTCGCCGATTTGAATGAACCCAGCAACACGAGGAATTCGGCGATGAAATTACCAAGCCCGGGTAAGCCAACCGTTGCCATGGTAAAAATCAGTCCATAGCTTCCGAGCCGTGGCGCATCCGACCAAATGCCGCCCATATCCGTAATATCATGGATTTGCAGCCTTTCAAAAAGCTCTCCTGCCATGATTAACAACGCTGCGGTGCTGATGGTGTGGGTGATCATTTGCATGACCACGCCCTGCAAGGCAATTCCATCGTATACAAACAGCCCGATAATGACGAACCCAATGTGGCTGATACTTGAGTAGGCAACCAGGCGTTTCAGATTGGTTTGTGCAAAAGCCAGTTTGGCACCGTAGAGAATCGCAATTACTCCTAAAACCAATGCAACCGGTGAAATAGTCTGGGCAGCAACCGGCAAAAGCGGAAACAGGAAACGCATGATCCCATAAATTCCGGAGTTCCACATCAGGCCCGCCAGCACAATACTTCCCGCAACCGGTGCCTGGGCATTGGCATCGGGCAACCAGGTGTGAAAAGGGACGAGTGGAATTTTAATCAGAAAGCCGATACTCATGGCTATTCCAAGCCAAAGAGCCAAATCAGGATTAATGAGCGTTTTCAATAATTGGTTGTAATCGAATGTGTAAATTCCAGTGTTGATGCCATGCATAAAATAGATACCCAAAAATGAAAGTAGCAGCAACAATCCACCGGCTTGTGTAAACAAGAAAAACTTGAATGCGGCAGGCCGGCGATTTTCACCACCCCAGAGGCTGATGATGAAATACATGGGGATCAACATCAATTCCCAGAAGAAATAAAATAAAAACAGGTCGATGGCGAGAAATACGCCGGTCAATCCTGTGAGGATCAGTAGCAGATTGAAAAAGAAGAATCCGGGTCGTTCCAGTTTTTGATTCCAGGTTGCGATAACTGTTAGCGCTCCAATAAAAAATGTGGTTACAATCATCAACAGGCTCAGTCCGTCCATGGCGAGGTGAAAGTTGACACCCAGTTGCGGAATCCAGTTCAGATTAGTTTCGACCAGCCAATTTCCTGAACCGCTAAAATTGAGCTGACCACTATTGGCCGCCCAATAGGCAAGTGATAAGATCAGATCCAGAATTAGTGCTCCCAGGGTAAGCCACCGAGGCATACTGGCATATCGGATTCCGACGATCCAGGAAACGATTCCTGCTACAAGTAATATG
Organism: Sunxiuqinia sp.; assembly: GCA_035266925.1. Taxonomy (GTDB): domain Bacteria; phylum Bacteroidota; class Bacteroidia; order Bacteroidales; family Prolixibacteraceae; genus Sunxiuqinia. The sequence goes on from DATFMO010000088.1 coordinate 4,166, forward strand.
CTGATTAGTGCAATCAATATCATGTTATCATCATTAAAGTGAAACTAATAATGGCGCCGACAACAATTCCGGCCAGGTACCACCGAAGCCGGCCTGTTTGTGTGAGGCTGAGCATCCTGTTCAAGGAACGGCTTACGGCAGCAAGACCTAAATAGAACTGATCGATAAAATCTTCTTTGTCCAGGTGTGCAAGAAAAACGATTGGGCGAACCAATAATCGATCATACATCACATCAAATCCCCAACCAGCATACAAAAATTGATAAATGGTTTTCCAGAATGGTTTTTGCCGTATTTTGGTGGCCAGCCAGGGTTGCCGACGATAGACGTAGTAGGCAATACTGACTCCAACGAGTACTGTCAATGATGAGATGATCTGAAAGACTGTTTCGTTCCCTGTCCGGTTTGCCGCATGG
>DATFMO010000089.1:0-2992 GCA_035266925.1 Sunxiuqinia sp.
CTTAATTCAGTCAGCTTATCCTTATCAAGTAGAATACTTTTCCAGGCCTTAGCCAACTTTTTCGGGCTGTTTGGATGATAGGTGATTCCACCTTCCGACAAACCAACAACCTCAGGAAACGCTCCCAAGGCAGGCTGAACAATTGGTATTCCGGAAGCCAATGCCTCCAGTTGATACAGTCCGAATGCTTCACCATTTAACACAGGAACGCTCAACACCGAAACGGAATTAAAGAATTCCTGACGCGATGATCCTTCAAATTCTTCCACCCAAAGAACATCTTTTTCTAGTTCCGCATCAGTTATCTTTTTCTTTTGTTCTTTGATAAAAGCCTTATCATCATTTGTTTTTCCACCCGTAATTTTCAGCTGCACGGATTCAAACTTTTCATCTTCTTTTAAAAGAATAAAAGCATCAACCAGCACGCCCAAACCAATATCCTCACTCATTCGGGAGATAAAACCGATCATCGGCTCTTTCTCCCGGATATCCCGAACAGGATAATCCGAAGCATCTACACCTAAATGATTGATATGTAATTGATGGTCATGAATATGCATTCGTTTGAGCATTTCACTGGCATAAAAAGCACTCACAGCTACAAATGCATCGACCTCACGACCACGTTCCTCCATCAGTTGCCAAACCTCATCCCGATGATTGTCGCTCATCACATCTACCCACACATCTTCATCCTGCAAAGAACACACAACCGGAATACCCACTTCTTCTTTGATTCGCCTCACCAATCCAAGCAACAAGGCGTTTGACAAATGAACAACATCGGGTTTCGCTTCATCACGTAACCAGATGACAAGCCTTTCCAGTTCTTCCTTTTGGAGACCTTCTTCACCCAGCAACATGGAAACAGTCATTTCTTCCAGTCCTTTTGCCCGGGTGGAACCAGCATTTTGAGCAGCCAAATGCAAAATGGATTTTGAATTCAGCATTTTATCTACAAAGGCCGGCGTGTGTCTGAAAATTGGAAATCGTTGTTTCAGGTAAATATCCACCGCTCCATAGAAAACAGGAACATCGTTTAAATCATGGGCATCTTCAAACAATGGCAGGTACATCGGCACTTTGATGACCTGTTTGCCCAAATCATGCAACGCCTTCATGTATTTGGCATCGCGCAGGCAGTTTCCACAGTAAAAACTACCTCCGGAACCGGGTATGATGTGAGCGATTTTCATGATTTAGTTATTAGTTAATTCGTCACTAGTGAATTATCTACTCCCGAATATATAAATGCGTCCATCGTTAGCGCCAATAATGATTTTACCATCGTCGAACGCTGGAGAACTGGCAATTTGGCTGCCAATTTCGTAACTCCAAAGCTGATCGCCTGTTTGCAAGTTATGAATAAAAAGCATACCGTCCATGGTTGCCGTAACAACCTTATTCCCAACAATAATTGATGATGCGTCAATCCGGTTGGTCAGACGTTTTGACCAGACTAATTTCCCATCAGTCCGATTAAAACAATACAAATTACGGTCTTCATTGCCCAGCACAACCAAATTACCGGAAACGGCCGGTGAAGCGATAAACGGCAGGTTTTTATCTTTCTCGTGATACGTCCATTTGATTTTACCTTCTTTCAAATCAATAGCAAAAAAACTTCCTTCGTAATCGCCGATGTACGCTTCGTCGCCAACAATAGCAGGCGATGAAGCCACATAAGTTGACAATTGGATCTTCCGAACCACTTTTCCCGTATCCAAATCTACCATATGTAAAAAACCATCGCAGCCCCCAAATATGACACTGTTTCTATAAAGGGCCGGAGCCCCGTTAATGAAATTGTCCGATTCGTATTTCCACAGGTTTTTGCCATCAGCCAGGTTTACACCATGCAAATAGTAATCGTAGCTGCCTACAGCCAGCACCGTCTTGCCATCAACCTTATTCCAATTGGCCGAACCAATGATCTGGTTGTCGGTTTTATATTTCCAAACAACCGAGCCATCTTTTTGATTCAGGCAAAAGAACCAGCCATCCAGTGAGCCAAAAATAACTTTGCCATCCAGTAACACAGCAGGCGCTTCAATGCCATTTTCCGCATTGAATTTCCATTTCAGCTCTCCTTTTAAATTGAATGCATAAAAGAAACCACCTGTTGATCCACAATACACCATGCCATCTTTTACAATCGGCGATGCTTTGATATCATCATCGGTCTGGAAAGATGCCAGCAACTTTAGGCTGTCCGGCAAATTGGCATTCACCGAAGCCGTCAAATGCTGATCGCCACGAAAGATGGGCCATTCGCGCTGCGCAAACAGGGTGTTGGTTAGCAATAAGAAGGCTAATATTATCAGATATTTTTTCATGTTATCATTCTCACTTTAAACTCTGTGTTTTCTCTACGCCCTCTGTGGTTGATATTTTTTTTCACTTTTTTCCTACAGATACTGAAACGAGTTCAGGATGACGTTCTACAGTGTAATTTGTTCTTCACTATCTGTTTTGGACAGTGCTCCCGTCGGACATTTCTCTGCCACTAAAGCAGCTGTTTTTTCCAAAGCCGTTCCAACACTTTCGTTGAACGGCACACCAACTTTCACATCAAAACCACGGCCAATAAATGAAAAACCGAACGTTTCCTGGTATTGTTGAGTAATACGCACACATATGCCACATTTAATACATTTTGCTGGTTCGTAAATTATATTTTGAGGTGCAAATGCTTTCTGAACCAGTAATCGCTCGTCATATTGAAAACGTTTTTGCTCAGCTCCATATTCATCCGACAGTTCCCGAAGTTTGCAGCTTTCCGGATTTCGGCAGTCGCAATGCAAGCACCGTTTGGCTTCTTCAATCGCTTCTTTAACTGTGAAACCAACAGCCTTTCCCCGACTAGCAGCTTGCCGCTCAGTATCCACCGACTCTTTCAAATATTCAATGAATTCAGTTTCCTGTAATTTTCCAAATTTTGAATTGAAGCGATTTGGATATGCTTCCAATTTATCCGTTTTAAAAAATTGAT
>DATFMO010000090.1:0-7714 GCA_035266925.1 Sunxiuqinia sp.
TGATCACCATATTTGATTCGTTCTCCATATGGCGGATTAAACAACAAAAAAGAAGCGTTTTTCTTCTCGGCCGTTCTAAAATCAGCAATATCAAGCTGAACAACATCTAAAACATTTGCATTTTCGGCATTTTTATATGCCATATCGATATTTTCTCTGGAGATATCAGATCCGTAAATTTTATACCCAGGTTGACAGTGCTCAGTTTGGTCTTTTATTTTGGCAAACTTTTCGCCGTCAAAGTCTTTCCATTTTTGAAAAGCATACCCTAGTTTTTGTCGAATTTCTCCCGGCTGGATATTTTTAGCCATCATCGCCGCTTCAATAGCAATTGTACCAGAACCACACATCGGATCAAATAACGGCTCATTTAATTTCCAACCAGATAATTTAATTAATCCAGCGGCCAAAACCTCGCTGATTGGAGCTTCATGCTGTCTCGTTCCGGAACGATAGCCACGTTTATGCAATGATTCCCCGCTACTATCCAACGAAATTGTGCACTCGTTGGTTGAAATATGCAGATTGATCAAAATATCCGGTCGATTGACATTAACAGAAGGCCTTCTCCCACCGACACGGCGAAAACGATCGACAATTGCATCTTTTGTCTTCAACGATGCAAACATCGAATTCTTAAATAATTCGCTAAACACTTTACTTTGTACCGCAAATGTCTGTCGAGCTTCAAAATGATCCTCCCATCGAATTTTTATGGCCTGGTGATACAAATCTTCTACGTTTTTTATACGAAAAACGCGTAATGGCATTAAAATTTTCAATGCGGTCCTCAACGAATAATTTGCCCGGTACATCATTTCCATATCTCCGGCAAAATAAACCGACCTCCGGGCCTGCTGAACCTCATCTGCCCCTATGGCAATAAGCTCCTCAGCTAAAACCTGCTCCAATCCGGCGTAGGTAGTAGCTACAAAACGATAATTTTCACTCATGATTTGATTTTAAATGCCCGCCCCGTCGCTAAAAGAAGTCTCCCGGGCTTTAAATTGTACAATCTTAGAATTTGGAGCCACGTTATTGGTTACCCATACGTTACCGCCGATAACCGAATTTTCACCAACAGTAATTCGTCCAAGAATAGTGGCTTGTGCATAAATAATGACGTTATCTTCAACAATTGGATGGCGAGGCACCCCTTTGATTGGATTTCCATTTTCATCCAATGGAAAACTCTTTGCGCCCAAGGTCACACCTTGATAAAGCTTCACATTTTTTCCGATGATACTCGTTGAACCGACTACCACGCCGGTACCATGATCAATGGTGAATGATTCACCGATTTCAGCCTTTGGATGTATGTCAATGCCCGTTTCAGAATGAGCCATTTCACCTATAATTCGCGGAATCAAAGGAACACCAAGATCCAACAAACGATGAGCAATTCGGTAATTCGAGATTGCCCGGACGGCAGGATAGCAAAAAATAACTTCGCTACGACTATTTGCAGCCGGATCACCTAAAAAAGCAGCTTCAACATCGGTCACCAGTTTCCGTCTGATTTCAGGCAAAAAGGAAATAAATTCCGTCGCCAGGCCCTGGGCATGCTGATTGCGTTCCTGAATATCCACTTCCTCGGGATTTTCGCAGGTAAAGCAAAGGCCAGCCAGAATTTGTTCAGAGAGCATCTCGAACAGTTCATCGACATAGACACCCATGTAATGTTTGATGGTTTTCGGACGTAAACTAGTGTTACCAAAATAGCCAGGAAAAAGAATTTCCCGTACCATATTAACGATCCGGGCTAATTTTTCGGTTGAAGGCAAAGGCTCGCCGAGTCGATGTTCGTGACAAACCAGGTCGTAGCTTTTAGGGTCAGCTAACTTTTCAACGGTTTCATTAATCTTGCTAAGAATTTTATGATCAGATTGTGTCATTTCCAGAATTAAATAATGTTGTACTTAAATAACGTTCTCCTGTGTCGCAAATGATAACAACGACGGTTTTACCTTTGTTTTCTTCTCGCCGGGCAATATCGAGTGCTGCAAAGACATTGGCTCCCGACGAAATACCACAAAATATTCCTTCATCTTTCGCTAAAGAACGCGTTGTTTCAAAAGCATCGTTGTCTGAAACCTTAAAGATTTCATCATAAATTTTTGTATTTAAAACTTTCGGGATAAACCCGGCTCCAATACCCTGTATTTTATGCGATCCCGGTGGATTACCTGACAAAACAGCAGAATTCTCAGGTTCAACCACTACACAGTGTACAGCAGGGTTCCTGTCTTTTAAAACTTCGGATACTCCCGTAATTGTGCCACCTGTTCCGGCGCCGGCAACAAAAACATCCACCATGCCATCGGTGTCATTCCAAATTTCGATTGCTGTTGTTCGACGATGCATTTCCACATTGGCTGGATTGGCAAATTGCATAGGAATAAAAGCATCTTCTGTTTCAGCTGCGAGCTCCTCCGTTTTTGCAATGGCCTCTTTCATCCCGCCTTTGGCCGAAGTGAGAACCAGTTCAGCACCATACGCTTTCAGCACGATTCGCCGTTCAACAGATACACTCTCCGGCATCACGATCTTCAGTTTGTAACCTTTGACCGCACAAACCATTGCCAAACCGATTCCAGTATTTCCACTTGTCGGCTCAATAATGGTTGTTGTCGGCTTTATCTTGCCCTCTTTCTCTGCAGCTTCAACCATCGACAGGGCCAGTCGATCCTTCACGGAACCCCCGGGATTCTGCGACTCTAGTTTAGCAACAACACGCGCATGGCAACCTTTTGTGACTTTATTCAATTCGACCATTGGGGTGTTTGCAATCAACTGGGTGATATTTGAGGCAATTTTCATAATACAGTATTTTCAAACAAAATTCCCTTTTTTAAAATTGAAAAACAAGCAAACCCGCCACAAATCAAGCGTCGATAAATTCTTTGACAGCGTCGATGGCATTTTGCACTCGTGCCTGCCCCTCTCCTCCTATTTCAACAAAATTCAGCTTCCGCTTAATCAATTCATTTTTATAGGTTTCAAATAACTGCTGACGGTGCTCTCCCCCATTTTCCCGCAGTGGATCCGGCTCCCAGGGAATATCCGGCAAACAAAGCAAATACAGGTCGATCGACAAATTTTCGACAGCCTCATCAATCCAATTTGGAACCGTTTTATAGACCCATTGAAACCAGATTTTAGTAATGATTAACCAGGTATCAAAAAATACAATATCACGTCGCAAATCTTCCGCTTCCCGGTACTGCTCAATCTGTTTTTGGGCAATCGTTTCCAAATCCTGCCGGGTATAGGCCGTTGAATGATTTTCAAAATATTCACGCGCATATTCCAAATAATAATCACCGTTAAAATAATTGGCAAGATCCTTAGTCAACGTACTTTTTGCCGTTGATTCCGGTCCTGTCAGGGCAATTCGAATGTTCTTTTTTATCATGCCGTCTTCAATTTCACGATGCTTGATTTCCAGTCACGATAACCAACAACGGCCATGACCGTGTATATAATGAATAAGATGACTGTTGGCCACAACCCTTTGAAAACATACAATATTGCAGAAAAGAAATCGACAAAAACCCAGATCAGCCAATGTTCAATGTATTTACGGGCCAACATCCAGGTTGCCACGATACTCAGCGCGGTGGTCAGCGAGTCGCCAAAAGGAACCGGTGAATCTGTATAATATTTCAACACAAAAACCAAGAAGATGAAAATGACTGTGGTCACAACTATCATTGGCAACCACAATTTTTTTGGTGTTCTAACAACCGGAAGTCCGTCGTCTTTTCCCGGGTTCCCTTTCAGCCAATGGTGCCATCCATAAATGCTAACTCCAACGTAATACACCTGAAGTGCCATATCGGCATAAAATTTTGAAACCAGGAAAACATAGACGTATAAAGCCGAAGTCAAGAGCCCCACCGGCCAGGTAAATATGTTTTGACGAATGGATAGAAAAATATATACAAACCCCAGAACAGCTCCTATTAACTCGACGTAATGAACCGTTAGCCAGTTCCAGATTATTTCAGTCATCCTTTAGTTTTGTACCAGAAGATTTTTGTATTCAGAAGAGTTGCTCATTACTTTCAAAGCCTTCTTTACGATATCATCATCCTGATTGACAATCTGATAATAAGCACTTTGACCGAATAAATCCCGAGCCACTAAAGCTTTTATCTGACGATCAATAACCGGTTTTGCAATTTCAGCTTCCTTTTCATTTTTTTCAATCCCTTCTTTTTTTGCATCGCTCTCCATTTCCTGAACAATTGATGAATCAACTTTAAACTTCTTCAGGAAATCATCCAACTCAGGATATTTTTTCGCTAATTGATCCCGATTGGCATCCAGGTAATCCAGCACGGATGTGTACAGAATATTTTTACGAACCAACTTATTGAAATAACTGTAGTTGACAGAAGTATCCATCGGCACGAAAATGTCGGGCATAATTCCGCCACCACCATAAACTGTTCGCTTATTTTTCAGTGTTTTAAACATTTCATCTTTATCGAAGTGAATGCTGTCAGCAGAGAATAACTGGCCGGTTTCAAACCGATGCATGTAATCTTCGCGATAAGCCTTAAGACCTTTGGAGTACGATTTTTGAATACATCGTCCGCTGGGCGTGTAATAATGTGCCGTAGTCAAACGAATCATTGAACCGTCATTCAGGAAGAATGGTTGTTGAACCAATCCTTTTCCAAATGAACGTCGGCCTATGACCACACCACGGTCCCAGTCCTGAACAGATCCGGTAACAATTTCAGCTGCTGATGCCGTTCCACCGTCAATCAGTACAATCAGTTTCCCTTGTTCGAATTCACCCAAGGCTGAAGCTTTGTATTCTTTTCGCTTGTTGTGAATTCCCTGCGTGTACACAACCATTTTGAAAGCTCCCAAAAACTGGTCAGCCACTTCAATCGCTGCTTTAAGGTATCCACCGCCATTTCCTCGAAGATCCAGCACCAGGTTCTGGAAATCCGGGTGATCCTTTAAATCCTTGATGGCCGTTGAAAATTCGTCGCTTGTGGTTGCTGAAAAACGGTTCAGCTTGATGTATCCTGTTTCATCATTCAACATGTATGAAGCATCCAAACTGCGAATTGGAATTTTGTCCCGAATAATACGGAAATCCAACAAACCGTTGGTTCCTTTTCGCAAAACTTTAAGATTAACCTTCGTCCCTTTGGCACCACGAAGCAGATCGAAAACATCGCTGTTTTTCAAGCCAATTCCGGCTATGTTTTTACCATCAACATCCATGATGCGGTCGCCGGCACGCAATCCTACTTTTTCGGACGGGCCACCTGGAATAGTCGCGACTACCAACAGCGTATCTTTAAAAATATTGAATGAAATACCGATTCCCTCAAAACTTCCCTTCAGGGGTTCATTCATTTTCTCCACTTCTTCTTTTGAAATATAAACGGAGTGTGGATCAAGATGCTTGAGCATTTCAACAATCGCATCTTCGGTGAGCTTGTTAATATTTGTGGTATCAACGTAATAGTTGTCGATTAAATTTAGCGTCCGGCCAAACTTCAACATGTCCGTTTGAACGTCGCGATCCTGTGCCTGCGCCTGGTTTACAAATGCCGCGAGACCAATCGCAAGTATGAGTAGATATTGTATTGTTTTTTGTTTCATCGTTTTCATTGTCTTCATTTTAAAATTTGAACCTGTAAAGATAAAAGATAATCATGCGCTGCACAAAAGTCCATTCATTAATAAGTGTTAAAGTCAACAAAGTGTTCATCGACAAAAAAAGCAGGACAAATGCCTGCTTTTATATTGTGTTGCGCTATTCCCATTCGATGGTTGCGGGTGGTTTTGAACTGATATCGTAAACAACCCGGTTGATTCCTCTCACTTTATTAATAATGTCATTGGAAACTTTGGCCAGGAACTCATACGGAAGATGTACCCAGTCAGCTGTCATTCCATCGGTAGACATAACAGCACGCAAGGCCACCACATTTTCATAGGTCCGCTCATCGCCCATTACTCCGACCGACTGCACCGGAAGCAACATCACTCCGGCTTGCCAAACATCATCATACAAATTCCATTCCCTCAAACCATTGATGAAAATTGCGTCAGCTTCCTGCAGGATGCGAACTTTTTCGGGGGTGATATCACTCAAGATACGGATTCCCAAGCCGGGCCCTGGGAACGGATGACGGCCCAGCAATTCCGGCTTGATATTCAAGGCTTTTCCAACCCGGCGAACTTCATCTTTGAAAAGCAAGTTCAGCGGCTCCACCACTTTCAGGTTCATTTTCTCAGGTAGCCCGCCAACATTGTGGTGCGATTTGATAGTTGCTGATGGCCCGTTCACGGAAACAGATTCAATGACATCAGGATAAATGGTTCCCTGCGCCAACCATTTGACATCTTTAATTTTGTGCGCTTCCGCATCAAATACCTCAATAAAATTACGACCGATAATTTTCCGTTTTTGCTCCGGCTCAGTCACTCCTTCCAAATCATCCCAAAACTTCTGCCTGGCATCTACACCAATCACGTTCAAACCCATGTCTTTGTATGAATCCAGTACCAATTCGAATTCATCTTTCCGAAGCAATCCGTTATCCACAAAAATACAGGTCAGGTTGCCGCCAATGGCCTTGTTAAGCAGTACACCGGCAACCGATGAATCGACGCCGCCGGACAACCCCAGGACAACTTTGTCATTGCCCAGTTTTTCCTGCAATTCGGCCACCGTGGTTTCAATAAACGATGTTGGTGTCCAATCTTGCTTGCATCCACAAATATTAACAGCGAAATTCTGCAACAACTGTTTTCCCTCTGTGGTGTGATAAACTTCGGGGTGAAATTGAATGGCGTAGGTTGATTCACCATTAATTTTATAGGCCGCATTCTTCACGTCAGCCGTGGAAGCAATAATTTTATAATGATCAGGCAGGCGTTCAATCGTGTCACCATGTGACATCCACACCTGCGTATTCAGTGTCATGTTTTCAAACAAATCACTTTCCTGGTCGATAAACCCCAGGTTGGCCCGTCCATACTCACGGGAGTTGGATGGCTGTACTTCGCCCCCAAAACGATGAGCCATGTACTGCGCGCCATAACAAACGCCAAGCAAGGGTAATTTTCCTTTTATTTCTGAAAGGTCGGGCTTTGGAGCGTTTTCGTCGCGAACGGAAAATGGACTTCCACTCAGGATCACTCCTTTAACGGTTTCATCAATTTCGGGATGGTGATTGTAAGGATGAATTTCACAATAGATATTCAGTTCACGAACACGACGGCCGATTAATTGGGTGTACTGCGAACCGAAATCGAGGATTAATATTTTTTCTTGCATGAATCTGTTTTTTTGAAAGGAACAAAGATAAATAAATCCCGCTAATCAGTCATCCAATTGGGAACCACATTCCCCCACGATTTAACAATTAATCCCCCACGTTTTAACATTAGCCCGGGTTTCTAGTTGTGGCGCATGGAAAGCCGACGCATTTTTCCCTTTTTCAGCGCTTTTTGTATTCTGCCCGCCAAAATGAAACCGCATTGATCAACGAATTACTGCGGACAGTTGACTTTTCACTTCAGCATCCCCAGGGTGGCTCCCGAAGTTCGGGATTACCCCCGGGCTATTATTGTTTTTCCCTTTCAGGGAATTGTTATTTCCTTTAATGGTTATCCGCATTTTTACTTGGTTCGCAAATTCCTGCCAGGCGTCAGACTGGGATTCTCCCTGTTTGCC
>DATFMO010000091.1:0-3981 GCA_035266925.1 Sunxiuqinia sp.
AGCGACCTTGAATATTTCCGTTGAAGGTTGGGGCGATGGTTTGTCCTCCTTCAAACTGGATGGAAAAGAAGTGGAAAGTCATGCCATTCCAACAACATTGACCGGAGCGCACGACATTGAAATGGTGATGAACAAGCAAGGTGCTGGCAGTAAAGTGCACTTTGCTCCTTTTATCACCGCGCCGGAAACACCAATTCTGAAATTGGAAGACGATAAATTGAGCTGGACAAAATCCGATCATGCGATTTCGTATCAATTATTCAAAAATGGTCAGCTGTTCAAAACGGTCGCAAACACCAATTTCGATGTGGAACCTGCTACAGCGCTCACGGAATATCAGGTAATGGCGATTGATTCGGCTGGAACGGAATCGTTCCTAAGCAATCCAGTTAGCGCAGTTCCTGCAAAAGATGTTGAAAAGTTTGAGGCGGAGTCCTTCAACTACAAGCGACAAAAGGAATTCAGTGGTTTCTCTGGAAACGGCTATGTGGAATTCAACTTGGCAAACCAAAGGAATTTCGACTTTAAGATTCATGTTGCCGAAAATGGTAATTATCAGTTAAAATTCCGATATGCAAACGGCAGCGGTCCTATCAATACCGATAACAAATGTGGTATTCGTTCACTTTATGAAGGAAACAATTTTGTTGCATCATTGATTTTCCCACAACGCGGAAAAGACGAATGGTCGAACTGGGGATGGAGCAACACTGTTAACTTAAGTCTGAAAAAGGGAACACAACATTTCTCCATTCGGTTTGAAGATTGGAATACGAATATGAATGGCGATGTCAATCGCTTTTTATTGGATCAGATTGAATTGGTTCGATTGACTTATTGAGCAGGTGACTTCTTAGTCACCTGCTCAATAAGTTTAAAGTTTTACGGTTTTTTCACTACCAGCTTCTCGGTCAGTATCTGACCATTATATTCGGCCCGAACAACGTAAACGCCTTCCTTCCAACCAGAAGTATTGAGCGTCGTGCTTTTCCCTTTAATTTTGGTTTTCTTTGCCTTGAGCTGCTGTCCCTGGTCGTAGACTTCCAAGTCCCATTCATTTGAAACGTTTTCAACTTGTACATCCTCAGAAGATAGCTCGATGGTTGTTTGCCCGTTCGTTGGGTTGGGGAGTATATTCAGGATTGTTGAATTTGCTGCCATTGCGTAGGGCGAAAAAGCAATCAGGTCAACGTTCCCGTAAGCAGTTATTTGCTTTTCACTTGTTGTATATGTATTTCCGTTGTTGTCAATCGCCACCATGTAAAGATTAAAATATGTGCGTTGATATGGTTGCATGATAATCGGATCGGAAGAAGAAGCTTCCTGACTAAGCGTTTGTGATGTGTGGGGAACTGAAGTTAGTACAAGTGGGTTTCCGGTGGCTACCAAATACGCCCCTTCTCCTGTTCCTTCTTTACGCAACCACCACCGGTATTGATAGGGTGAATATCCACACGAAGCAGTCCCGGTATAGGTTCCGCTGCCTCCTGCCAAAATAGTGGTATTGCCGGTGAAAGAGGCTGTCAGGCCTGCCCAAACGGACTTTTGTGGCAAAGTAATATCCCCGCAATCTGTAACCAGGCGGACGCTTATCGAACTGGTTCCACTACCTGTAGGTATAAATGTGCAAGAACCGGTGTTTTGCCCGGAAGAAATAGCCAAATTCGAACCACAACTCCAAATAATGGAATCAACAGGCGGAAGGTCTACTACAGTATATGTGGCACCAGAGGAGCAAACCTGAGAGGGGCCGGAAATGCTTGTCCCGGGGTGGAGAAGATTCTTTGTGAGCGACAGCTGTGCTGTTTTACTTTGGTTATTACAGCCTGTCATTGTAGCAATAATATCGCCTGCGGCACAACCAATTGTTACATCAATAGAGTTTGTTGTACTACTCCCCTGCCAATCGGCAGGTAGTTGCTATGAATATGAAACTCCTGGATGAGACGGAACTTCGTAGTGATATGTTTCATGATTGACAACATCGGTTGGCCCACTAATTGAAAAATTCTCCAGGTTTCGGGTCATATGAAAGGTCGCAGCGTTCGTTCCATATTGGTTTGAATAGTACGGTCCTCCATCGGCAAATGGGAAAACCTTTATATCACATGATGAATAGGAAACAGGAGGAATCACACTAATTGAACTGGATTGAATTTCAAAAGTTCCTGATTTGCCGTCGGTGGTTTGCCATCCAGAAGGCAACATCCATTTAAAATGACTCGTAATGGGAAGATTTTCATCAATCCCTTTACTTGCCTCGCCTGTGTTTTTATACGGGTTCAATGAAATAGTAACAGGATCAGTGCTCTAACATGGAATGTTTTTAGTACTTCCACCAGCAAAGGTTGGAGCAGGAAAAGATAGCTGAAAAGGCCCGACGCTGGTATATGCATAAGATACATGATCAGGATCGCCAACATCATGATAATACAAATCTAATTGAGATGGCTTTGCATTGGATTCAATGTTTTTCCACTTTAAATATAAATACGTTGATGTATAAACAGTCTTTTCCCATGGTTTATATCCTGAATTGGTAGTAATGCAATTGTCCGGCAATAACCAGTAGCTAACAACACCTCCCGCACAGTGATATTGGCACTGAACGCGAGTTTGCTTTGGATAAGTGTAATCTTCTATTATTTGTCCCAAAGCTTTTATGTTTAAGCTTATTAAAATGAATATAAATATTACTGATAGTTTCATAATTTTTTGGTTTTTTATGATATATTTTATTTTTTATTTGATTTTAAGTTTATCAATGCATAAGAAATATAAAGTTCCAGAACCCTGTTTTTTCTTGTTAATTCACTGGCTGCAGAAAGATTTTTGAATCCAAACTCGTAAGAAGCACCAATTTGGTATTTTTTATATCGCAAACCTATTCCGGTTTTTGCCCCGTAATCAAAACGGTGATATTGATCACCCCAATGAATTTTAGCTTCAAATTCCTTGTGAACTGAGTTTACTATCACTCCCTGCTTACTTTTCCCCGACAAAGCCTGTCCCCAATAAGGACCCGCCATAGCAAAAATCTTAACTTTTTTGACTGGCATTGTTATTTTACATAAAACAGAGATATCGAAATAAAACAGGTTTTCACGATGAAGATATTCGCCTTCTAAGGTTTCGTCGTCTGATATCTTAACCCCTTTTGAACTAAGCAGGATCCCTGTTGCCAAAGAAAACATGTTTTTTATGGGGACATCAAGCATTGCGCCGGCATTAAATCCAGGATTTAGCTTAACGTTTTTGAGCCAGTAGACTCCATCTCCATTTGTATATCTAAACTCTGACAAATTAAGTCCGCCCTGAATATTTATTTCCTGGGCAGAACAAATGAGGCTGCCGGCAGATAGCATAACAGCCAGAATTATTTTCTTAAGTACATTCATGTCGGATAAAATATTTAATTAAAAATTGCTATTGATTTTTTGCTAGTTCATACTGGCAATCTGGGATTCTCGAAAAGGTTTTATGGTGATCGCGCTTCCATGATTTTTGGTTTTTATGGTTTAACAATCGTGTTTGTTACCCTGTTCCCAAATTCGCAATTGTAGAGTAGATGAAAATCGTTTCCAATTGGTTGCGAACAGTGTTATGTCTGTGAACATATTTTAAATCTAATAAGACAACAGCTATCTGTTTATTCCCATTGACAAAAGGTGGTTACCCCCCCCCAGGATCATGTTTAAAAGCAGAAAAGATTAGCTTAATAAACTTGACATTTGTTCGTCAAACACAGGTGTTAAAAAAAGGCCAAAAATAAGCAGTTCATGTGGTGATTTGGCACTTTTTGTTTTTGTAAAATAGAAAGGATGGGTTTAATTTGGAGAGAGTCTAAATAATTATCCTTGCTTTTAAGCGAAGCCGAAATCTTAACTTCGATCACCGAGCGGCGTTGGCCGATTTTGGTCATCCTTTTTCACAACACCACCATTGGCTTTCCCAACTTTTCGTTACTTTTAGCCTTCCTAA
>DATFMO010000092.1:0-12220 GCA_035266925.1 Sunxiuqinia sp.
AAAAATACTGGCAATTTGATCCTGTGATGGTTGTAAGGAGTACACTTCCACCCAAAGATTTAAGTGTTCCAGGTGAATCTCGGTGCGTTGCTTCAATTTGGAGTGGAAATAATAATTGTTCCAATCAAACGAATCCCGGAATATTTTTGGGAAAATAACATCGGCTTCGTTATTATGCAGTTCACGTGCGTTGACTTTGAAAAGCTTCTGAAAAGCCGAATTACTTTTTAAAATTTTCAGTCCAATGGGGTTGTCCATTTCATCGCGGATTACTTGCATAAGTAGTACACCTTGGTGAAAAGAGCGGATGGTTTTACTTATTTGTTGATCGGTTTGGATAACCAGGTTTCGGAGTTCTTTCAGGTTCAATTCATAACTAATTGCAACCAGCAGGGTGGCTACAAAAACCACGGTAAGAATGATGAGCGGATTAACAATCATTTCTTTGGTTGGCCAATAAAGTGTCAGGATATCGCCCAACCGGTCGGCTTTAAAAATATGGTATCCGGTTGTCGCAAGGGAGACTACAAAATAGATGATTAGGTTTTTTTGAATCTTCTGCGAGAAAAGAAGCAAAAATAGAAACCCGGGAATCAAGGTCCATATGGTATATGAAATGGCGTTCTGAACCGGAAATAGTGAGTACTGGGCAGAAATAAAAAAGAAATAAATCGGAATTGGCACCGCAAAAATCATGTTGATCGAACAGTGTGGTCTTCCAATTCGTAAGCAATAGAGAGCGACTACAGTAATAGCGATCAGTGCTACATCGCCGGGGATACATTCATTTTTTAAATGGCCGGCCAGCGATAGCGAAAAATCAACCAATGAAAACAACAAACCCGCCGTAAGGACTACATGCAGCCCAAGTATCTTGCGTTTGTCTTCACCGGAATCGAATCGATAGGGTTTGGTGATAAAGTGATGGATCGATTTTAGCATGTAATGGTCAACTCTATTTAAAATCGCACTAAATATAGTAATTTTTAGTTGTTAATGAGTCTTCATATTCTGTTCAATCGCTCTTTTTTGAAAGCTGATATTTATTAGCAAAAAGGACTGGGGTATTCTATAGTTTTGTTTGTAAAGGGAATACCAAAAAATTAATAAAACTAAGTCGTTATGCCAAAAGGAATTTTTAATGTGCCGGTAGCAAAAAATGAGCCTGTCAAAAGCTATGCTCCCGGTTCGTCAGAAAGAGCTTCTCTGAAAGCAAAAATACAAGAATTACGGAACACCGAAGTTGAATTGCCCATGGTGATTGGAGGCAAAGATGTGACGACAGATCGTCGGATTCGTATTGCACCTCCTCACGAGATCAAACACACATTAGGTCATTATTACCAGGGAGATGCGTCGCATGTTCAGATGGCGATTGATTCCGCGTTGGAAGCCCGCGAAAAGTGGAGCCAGATGAGTTGGCAGCACCGGGCATCTATTTTTCTGAAAGCTGCTGATTTATTAGCCGGACCGTATCGGGATAAAATTAATGCAGCCACCATGTTGGGGCAATCAAAGAATGCTTTTCAGGCCGAGATTGATGCAGCCTGTGAATTGGCTGATTTCTACCGTTTTGGTGTAAAATGCATGACCGACATCTACAAGATGCAACCCGAATCTACTCCGGGAATCTGGAACTACAACGAATATCGTCCGTTGGAGGGGTTTGCCTTTGCTTTGACACCTTTCAATTTTACGTCAATAGCTGGCAATTTGCCGGTAGCGCCAGCCCTGATGGGGAATGTGGTCGTTTGGAAACCATCCAAAACTGCTGTTTATTCAGCCTCTGTCATTATGGAAATCTTAATGGAAGCCGGATTGCCTGATGGTGTCATCAACTTGGTTTATGTTTCTGGTCCGGTTGCGGCCAATGTTGTGTTTGATCATCCTTCGTTTGCTGGTATTCATTTTACCGGATCAACGGCTGTTTTTCAAGGTATTTGGAAGACAATTGGGGAGAATATTACGAAGTACAAATCTTATCCACGGATTGTTGGTGAAACAGGTGGAAAGGATTTTATTTTTGCCGACAACACCGTTGATAGGCAGGTATTGGCGACAGCGATGGTTCGCGGTGCTTTTGAGTACCAGGGGCAAAAATGCTCGGCCGCTTCCCGTTGCTACATTCCGAAGAGTATATGGTCAGACGTGAAAAAACGCCTCGGCAAAATACTGGGTACGGTTAAAATGGGACCACCCGAGGATTTTACGAATTTTGTGAACGCCGTAATTGATGAAGCCTCATTTGATAAATTGTCTGGCTACATTTACCGGGCGAAAACCGATGAAGACGCTGAGGTGATATTTGGAGGTAATT
This sequence comes from Sunxiuqinia sp., assembly GCA_035266925.1. GTDB lineage: Bacteria > Bacteroidota > Bacteroidia > Bacteroidales > Prolixibacteraceae > Sunxiuqinia. Next base: position 2,318 of record DATFMO010000092.1, read on the forward strand.
GCGACAAATCGAAAGGATATTTTGTTGAGCCCACCGTCATCCAAGCCAAAAAGCCTGATTATATTACCATGGTTGAAGAATTGTTTGGTCCGGTGCTCACCGTGTATGTTTACGACGATGAAAAATTGGATGAAACGCTGACGATCCTCGACAACACATCAATTTACGCCCTGACAGGAGCAGTATTTTCGCAAGATCGTTATAACATCGAGAAAATTACCAAACGACTGGAAAATGCGGCGGGTAATTTTTACATTAATGATAAGCCAACCGGCGCAGTTGTTGGTCAGCAACCATTCGGTGGAGCACGAGGTTCCGGCACCGATGACAAAGCCGGTACGTTGTTCAACTTTTTGCGTTGGACCTCAATCCGCTCCATCAAAGAAAACTTTGTGCCACCGCACGATTACATGTATCCCAACTTTTTACCTGATCAGGAGTAGGAAAATAAAAATTAAATTTAAGGAGATGATTTTAATCATCTCCTTTTTTTTTGACCTGAGAACAATTACATTTGTCAGTGATAAGTATAGCTGCATGAAGAATTTTCTGTCGTATTTTTGGAGTAAGATTCGAACAAAGTATGGAATTGCTTTGAGCATTTTTTTGTTGTGGATTTTATTCTTCGATGAGAATAGTATTGTGCAACATTTTCAAAACAAGCACAAGCTCGTGCAACTCATTGAGCAAGAACATCATTTACGGTATAAAATAACTTCCGATAAGCGGAAAATAAAAGAGCTTCAAACCAACCAGAAAAACCTCGAAAAATTTGCTCGCGAAGAATTTCTAATGAAAAAGAAAAACGAAGACGTTTATTTGATTCAGGAAGAAAATTAACTCCCTTCGATTGACCTTGGATTTGATATTTTGTTTAAAATGTTGTCTGATAGTCGTTTGTAAATAAATTATCAATTCTATCCAAGTTTCAAAATTACTGTTTGATTAATTGATGTTTTTTCATAAATTGAAATGAATTTCAATTCTTTACGCTTTGAATATCAATTTATTTAAAATAGAAACGAACCATGTTGATCCTGCCAAAGGGAGGATTTTAATCGCGGAACCATTCTTGCCGGGCAGCTATTTTAACCGGGCAATCATTCTATTGGTTGCACATAGCGACAAGGGAGCAGTCGGCTTTATTTTGAATAAACAAATTGAATATCCCATCAATGAAGTCTTGGGCGATTTCCCCAATTTCGAAGCTGAAGTTTACATTGGTGGACCTGTAAGTACCGACACGATTTACTTCATTCATTCCTTAGGTAATTTGATTCCCGGAAGTATTCATGTGAAGGACAATATATACTGGGGCGGCGATTTCGAAGAATTGAAAAAGAAAATCAAAGAAGGACTCGTGCAACCTGATCAAATTCGTTTCTTTTTAGGCTATTCAGGTTGGGATGAAGGGCAGCTGGAAGAAGAATTGAAAGAGAATTCCTGGTTGGTCTCGGAAATTGAAGAAGCCAACGTGATGGAAAAAAGAACTCCCGAAAGCATGTGGGTACAGGCCGTTCGTGAAATGGGTGGCAAATATTCACTCTGGGAACATTTCCCTGAAAATCCGTCCTTAAACTAATTAGCCTGAGTTTGATTCTAGAAGCTGTGATTTATTTTAAAGTCGAACTCAGATTAATAGATTCCGGTTAAAATTTCCATTTAATTTCTGAATAACTTTATTGAAGTATCGTTTGTGTTTGAATGCTTTGATCCACTCAATTCCAGTGATGGAGTTGGCTAGAAATAATTCGTCGGCTTCAAACAAATCGTCTTCTTTGAGTTGCTCAACAAATTGAAAATTCAACCCCATCTGCAGACTTGTTTTTCGGATGTGGTCCTGGCTCACGTCAATGAAAGCACCGGTTTTGGGTGACGGAGTCGAAATTGTATTGCCTGTAACCACATACAGATTTTTTCGTGGAGCTTCCAGGTAAGTTTGTTGGTGGTTCATCAACAACAATTCATCGACTATTTGTTTTTCCGGATCGCTATTTATGATTTTCCAGTATGGATTGGATCCTAATTCAAGGGTGGACAGCGCTGATATTCCCTTGGTTAATTTATTGTAGCCGGCTACTTTTAATCCGTTTTTATTTAACAAGTAGCTTGTTGTCGCCACCGGTTCGGCATCTATTATAACACTCAGCGAATCGTTATTTTCAATGAAGTAGAGCTGAATGACGGCACTTTTGTAAAACTTATTTTTCATCAGTAGCCGTTCGATCTGCCGTTTCAAATCGGTGCCCTCGTGATGAAGCAGGGAAGGAATTGCACGGTGGTGCAATTTGAATTGTAGCTCCATACGTTGCAGGTGATTTCCTAAAAATGGCAATTGATTGCGAATGGAACAGATGCGTTCCTCGAAAAGCAATTGATCTTTCAGAAAAGCCGCCAGGTGGGATCCTGTTTGGTCTTGAAATTTTCCGTCAATCAATAAAAAGTGTGACATCAGGCAATTAATTCTTGAATGAAAGGTAACATGTTTTTGTTGGCGTCAATTTTAATTCCAGCGATTCCTGCAGCTTCAGCCGCTTGAATGTCGGTGATGTTGTCCCCGATTAAGCAGGATTGTTTGGGATTGACGTCGTATCTTGCCATCAATTTTTCTATCATCAATGGCGATGGTTTCCGGCATAGGCAAGCTTCAATGGTGTCGTGGTGTGGACAAAAATAGATCTCCCGAAATTCGATGTCATGCTTCTTGAATTCATCTTGAATGTATTGGTGAACTTTGTTGACGTCATCTTTGGTGTATTCTTTTTTGGCAATTCCCCCTTGATTGGAGACAATGAAAAACTCGTACCCTTTGTTTTTTAGTCGTTTGAGATTTTCAAAAATGCCATCTACAAATTCAATATCTTCCACTTTGCAAATGTAGTAGTGATCGGCATTATTGATGATTACACCATCGCGGTCGAGGAAAATAGTCTTCATAAAAATTAATGAATCAGCATGAATAATTTATCCAAAAAACGTTCGAACAAATGGGCATTCAAAAGGATGGGGAAAATGAATCCAAATACGGCACCGAGAAAGTGGGCATCGTGAGCAACATTATCGGTTTGTTTGCGGCTCATGTAGTAAGAATATCCAAGATACAAAACAGCGAATACAATTCCGGGGATGGGCAACAGTCCGAAAAAATACACCTTGCTCCAGGGGGCGAAAAAGATGGCAGCAAACAACACGGCAGATACCGCTCCGGATGCTCCAACGGCATTATAATAATAGTTGTTTCGGTGTTTGTAAAGGGCATATAAATTTGAAACAATCATACCCCCGAAGTAAAGAACCAGAAAATACAGATCCGCCTTCCCGTCAAAATAATATTCAAAATACATTTCAGTGGCACGCCCAAACGAAAACAATACAATCATGTTGACGATCAGGTGTTCCCAGTTGGCATGTACAAAAGCATGACTAATCATGCGGTAATATTGTTTCTGGTGAATGACCTGGCTGGCATTAAACTGGAGTTTTTCCATTAGGTCGGGCCGGCTGAAGGCTGCAATTGAAACAACGGCTGTGATGGCTACAAGAATTATTGTCATGTGCGTAGTTACTAGTGTAAAATTCGGTAAATCATTTCTTTTTGAAGGTCACCCGCAGACGCAGATACATTTCCCATTCCCTTCGATTTCATATCGTATTCGCGAAGAATTCCCATAATTTCAACCAATTTTTTAGGGGTGTAAACTTTGGCAGCGGCAATGTATGAACGCACAAAAAACGGGGGAACTTGTAATGAAGCAGCCACCGAATTTTGAGACTTGTCAGTCAAAAAATGATAAGTCATTATCTTCATGAAATAGTAGTACAGGCTCGAGATCGTCCGGGTGATTGGATTTGATCCCGGGTTGGCTGCAAAGTAGTTGATGATTTTGTTGGTTTTTAACACGTTCTTTTCACCGAGCGCATTTTGCAGCTCAAAAATGTTGTAATCCTTGCTGATCCCAATATTCTTTTCAATATGGCCGGGAGTAATTTTTGTACCCTCGGGCAAGGTGATGATCAACTTGTTGAGTTCGTTCGCAACCTTGCTAAGGTCAGTACCCAAAAATTCGGCCAGCATGGCAGATGCTTGCGGCATGATGCTGTATTGGTGATCTCTCAAATAATTGTCGATCCAGCCAGGCAACTTATTGTCGTAAATCTTTTTCGATTCAAAAAACACACTGTTTTTTGCCAGTTGCTTGGCAAAGCTCTTGCGTTTATCAATCGATTTGTATTTGTAATTGATCACCAAAATGGTTGACTTCAATGGCGTCTTGACATACGGCTCAAGGTCTTCAATCTTTTTGATGTTTTGAGCTTCTTTTACAATGATTACCTGGTGGTTGGCCATCATGGGGAACCTCCGTGCGTTGGTGATAATTGTATCAATGTCAGTGTCTTTCCCATAGAGGACATGTTGATTGAAACCCTTTTCGGCATCGGTCAACACATGCTTGGAAATATAATCGGTGATCTGATCAATGAAGTAGCTTTCTTCCCCCATCAAAAAGTAAATGGGATGATAGATCTTCTTTTTCAGGTTGGTTAATATATCTTCGTAATTCATAGGCGTCATTCATTCTTAAAATCGAAGGTGTTTCACCGAACGACCATTGTTTTTGATCTCCATCAGTGCATCGATCCCAATTTTTACGTGTTTTTCAACAAAGTTAACTGTTACTTTTTTGTCGCTGGCTTCCGTTTTAATGCCGGTAGAAATCATCGGTTGATCAGAAACCAGTAGTAATGCTCCACACGGAATTTGGTTGGCAAAACCAACGGTAAAGATCGTTGCCGTCTCCATGTCAATGGCCATCGCCCGGCTTTTATACAGGTATTTTTTGAATCGTTCGTCGTATTCCCAAACCCGTTTATTGGTTGTATAAACGGTTCCGGTCCAATAATCCATCTGGTTTTCGCGGATGGCTGTCGATACCGCACGCTGCAAACTAAAAGCAGGAAGCGCAGGAATTTCCGGGGGAAGATAATCGTTTGAGGTACCATCACTGCGAATTGCTGCGATGGGAAGGATGAAATCGCCCAACTTATTTTTGCGTTTCAAGCCGCCACATTTTCCGAGGAACAAAACGGCTTCGGGCTTGATAGCGCTGAGCAAATCCATGATGGTTGCAGCATTTGGGCTTCCCATGCCAAAGTCAATAATGGTGATTTCGCCATTTGATGCATTGGCCATGTTTTGATGGATTCCCAATATCGGAACATTGAATTGTTCCGCAAACATTTCAACATACAATTGGAAATTCGTCAGAAGAATGTATTCCGTAAAATCCTCTAATTTTCTGCCAGTGTATCGTGGAAGCCAGTTGTCCACAATTTCTTTTTTTGTCTTCATATCTTGTTGATTTTGGCTCAAAACAAATTGGTTTAATTCATTTGCATTCCCCCAGAGCCTGTTCCCCAATTAGCAAGATTCTTTTCTATGTAAGAAATTGAGTGAAAAAAAGTTCTCAGCGCTGTTTTGATCCAAGACGTTTTTTTGCACTTTTGAACGACAATCAGTTCCGGATAAAATGGAATCCGGTAAATCGTTATACAAAAATACAATTTTGAAGCTGCCAACGATGCTTACGGAATTAAATTTACCAACATATTCTTTTCGTATTCAGACTCAACAGGAGAAACGAGTGATTTTTGATGAGATCCGGCGGAAGTTTGTGGCTTTGACACCAGAAGAATGGGTTCGTCAGCATTTTGTGCGTTTCTTGGTGAAGGAAAAAAAATACCCGGCATCGTTGATGGCTATTGAAACCGGACTGAAAATTAATCGTAACCAGTTTCGTGCAGATTTGTTGGTTTACGACCGGAAAGGCAATCCATTGCTATTGGTCGAATTTAAAGCGCCGAGTGTGAAAATTACCCAGCAAACGTTCGATCAAATTACCCGCTACAACATGACCTACAAAGTACCTTATTTAATCGTTTCAAACGGAATGGAGCATTATTGCTGTTCGGTTGATTTGGAAAAACAATCGTATGCTTTCTTAAAAGAAATCCCAGAGTTTGGAGCTTTGTAGGGTGTCGCGATTTCCAAATCGCGACTTGGAACCGGCGAATCGGAGTTCGCCGCACCCGGGTGTTGCGATTTCCAAATCGCAACTAAAAACAATGAATTGGAACTTACCTAATTGAACGTTCCAGTCATTTATTTCAGGATTTTTTGATAAACTACTTCATCCAACCAGCCGGATGAAGTTCTAATCCAATCTTTTTTAGTGCCCGAGAATTCAAAACCAACTTTTTTAAACAGGTGAACGCTGGGCTGGTTATCGACGGTGATGTTGGCATAAAGTTGATGCAACCCCAGAACTTCAATTGCGTATTTTGTTATCAAAGTGAGTGCATCGGTTGCCAATCCTTTGCCTCGATCGTCTTGTTTGTAGATTAAAATGCCGATACCAGCACGTTGATGAAAAGGATCAAAATCAAACAAATCGATGGCACCAATGGCTCGTCCATTTTGATCTTCAATAATGAGACGTAACTGTTTGGTTTCGAAAATATCGCGGTGTGATTCTTCCAAATATTGTTTCAGGATGTATTTTGAAAAAGGAACGAGCGTATTTGAGACCTGCCAAATGGATGGATTGTTTTCCCATTGGTATAAAAATTCCAGGTCCTCCGGTTCGAGCGGCCGTAGCTTAATTCGTCCGTATTCAAGTATGTCCATGCTCATCGTCCCAGGTTTTTCCAGCCTTGAAAAATGATATCCAAGTCTTGCAAGATGCGGTAATTTTTAGCATAAACCATATCAATCTCCAATTTTCTTTCTTCGGACAGTCCCTCTTCAAAGCGATCTGCCGGATTCAAAATGCCCGGTTTAATGTTGGGGAGCCGTGTTTTCGTCTCCTCATTTCCGGCAAATCCCACCCAACTTTTTGATGCAGTCAATACAAAAAATAGATTCTTTAGCAAACCCCATTTTTGTTTCACGGTCCAACAGACTATCGGATACGTAACCAGAAAGACCAGGCTCAATGCCAGGTCGAGCATGCGTTTGTTTCGCTTATTTCTTTCACGCGTGATTGCATTGAGATGCACGACATAAAGTTCACCAGCCGTATCGATGGAGCTGCTGCCGATGATGGAAAGGCTTTTCGGTGGTGCAATTTTGTATTCAATGTTGAGGTCAGTCAACTTCAACATGATATTGATGATGCGTTGTGAAGGCAGGTCGCTTGCGCTGAAAATCAATTCGTCAATTTTATGCACCTGAATAATTTCAGCCAACTGGGAGAGATTCCCCAGGCTCTTTTCATCCGTGTTTTTTTCGTCGGGCTGAACCAGCCCAACCACGTTGATTTTCATGTGGGATTGCGCAATCAAATCGTTGATTCGTTTGGCTTCTTTGCTCCCGGCAATAAGAACGACTCGCTTTTTGCGATTTCGGTCAAATTGCACCCGTTTGGATTTGCTGTGGCTTAGCAGGTAGCGGTAACTCAATAGCACAATGAATGCCCAAACAGAGCCCAGCAAAATGAGTGCCCGGGAGAAACGCAGGTTTTCATTCACCAGGGAGTGGAAAACCAGAATGCCGATTGTTCCCCAAATCAGGCCCTTAAAAATGTTGATGATGCGAATAGGTTTTTGATAGCCACCAGCCAGCCAAATGCCAATAAGCCAGATCAACACATAGATGGGCACCACAAATTGCAGGTACAAATCAGGATAATAGCCCGGCTCGTAGCGAAACTGTTCCCAGTAGGGGAGAAGCCATAAGTAGCCAGCGTAAATCACCAGGGCATCGATCACCGGCAGGAAGAGCGACTTGGCAATTCGCGTAAGCACAGCCAAAAAGGCTCGAAAATAAATTGCTAAGTTGATTAGGAACGAGAAAACATCAGCCCGCCCTTTCGAGAAATGTTTGCGTGCAAAGATGGCCATTGCCTGGTAAAAAATCTTGACATAGTTGATGCTCCCTTTTTTAGTGCTTTCTCCTTTATAATGAATAATCGTTGTGTTGGGGAAATAATAGTTTTTGTAACCAGCCTGCGTTATGCGATATGACAAGTCAATATCTTCACCATACATGAAATAGTCTTCGTCGAGGAATCCCGTTTTGTTGAGTGTGGTGCGACGCAGTAGCATAAAAGCTCCGGCCAGCACGTCCACTTCATTGATTTTATCTTGATTCAAATGCCCCATGTGATAGCGAGCAAACCGCCTGGAATGGCTGAAAAGCTTCGATAGCCCGAAAATCTTGTAAAAAGCGACCATGGGAGTGGGGAGGCCGCGTTTTGATTCTGGCAGAAATTGCCCTTTCCCGTCAATCATTTTTACGCCCAAACCACCGGCATCGTGGTGACTGTCCATAAATTGGATGCACTTGACAAAGCTGTCTTCTTCAACAATGGTATCTGGATTGAGTAATAAAACATATTCACCTTTGGCCAAATGAATGGCTTGGTTGTTGGCCTTAGAGAAACCTTTGTTATCGTGATTCTCTATCAATAATACTTCAGGAAATTTATCGCGGACCATCTGACATGAGCCATCTACTGAATTGTTATCCACCACAAAAACTTCGGCGCCGATTGAAACGCAGGCGTTTTGAACAGCATGCAGGCACTGTTCCAAAAAGTACTTCACATTATAATTGACAATAACGACGGAGAGTTTTATGGTTTGGTGATTGGTCATTGGCCGTTAGTTATTGGTGATTTGTATTGGGAATTGGTCATTGGAATTTTTATTGTGACAAGGTACTTTCAAAATCAAGCCTGTTTTTGATGGAGCGGCCAAGCGTGATTTCATCGGCATATTCCAGTTCGTCGCCGATGGAAACACCGCGTGCGAGCGTGGAAATTTTGACATCGAAATCTTTCAGTTTTTTGTATATGAAAAAGTTAGTGGTGTCACCTTCCATGGTGGTACTCAGTGCCAGAACAATTTCTTTCACTTCACCACTTTTCACACGTTCCAGCAATGAGTTGATTTCGAGATCCGATGGGCCTACACCATCCATCGGCGAAATGATACCTCCAAGCACGTGATACAATCCATTGAATTGCTGGGTGTTTTCAATAGCCATCACATCTTTGATGTTTTCTACTACACAAACCTCCTGTGGGTTTCGCGACGGGTTGCTGCAGATGTTACAGGTATCAACATCCGAAATATTGTGACAAACCTGGCAATGTTTAATCTCATTACGCAATTGGATAATGCTGCTCCCAAAAATATCAACATCTGTTTTTTCTTGTTTGAGCAAATGCAGTACCAGTCGCAAAGCCGTTTTTCGGCCAATGCCCGGGAGTTTGGCAAATTCGTTGACTGCATTCTCCAATAAGCGCGATGGAAATTTTTCCGTGATCATGCCCTTTTCATTTAGTAAGCTTCAAATTTAATAAGCGCAAATGAATTCCGGTAAGATTGATTCGTTTATTTCTGTTCTGTTATTTCAGGTTTCTGCTGATCGCATCAAGCAAATCCTTCATTTTTATCGGTTTTGTGAGCACTTCGTTACATCCGGCTTCCAAACATAGCTGATGTTCATCGTTCATGGCATAGGCCGTTTGTGCGATGATTGGGATTTCAGTGTTGTTCTTCCGGATGGTTCGGGTTGCTTCATAGCCATCAATTTCAGGCATCTGAATATCCATTAGGATCAGGTCGACCTGGTTTTTTTCATACAGGTTAAGTGCGTCGATTCCATCTTTTGCCCAAAGAATTTTCGCTTTGGTGTCCCGTAGAATTTCTTTCAAAAATTCGAAGTTGTAATCGACATCCTCTGCGATGAGAATGGTGATTCCATTAAAATCGTAGCTGTTTTGCGCCTGTTTTTTCTGCTGTTGTGGCGGACTGCTGATTTTATCATATGGAATGGTGAAATAGAAGATGGATCCTTTTCCAAGCGTCGATTTCACGTCGATGGTTCCTCCGAGAAGT
>DATFMO010000093.1:0-2130 GCA_035266925.1 Sunxiuqinia sp.
GCTGAACTCGGATTACATTAAATGGGACCGGGAACACAAGAAATGGGTGATTCATAATTATTACATTCGAACTATCAATGGATATAAGGAATCAATCACGACCGGTTCAACTATTGATACAACTTTAAATATGAAACCGGCCGATTACAGGGTTGTCAAACATGAAGTAGAAACACTAACGCTACCGCAGCTCACCAAGGAAATTAAGGACATGAAAATGCGGGGAGTCAATAGTATTTCCTTCGAAATTGAAAAACAAAAGCGCATATCAGGTCCATTTTCTGCTTTCATTTTAACATTGATTGGTGCCTCCCTGGCTTCACGAAAAGTAAAAGGAGGTATCGGCCTGCACCTCGGATTGGGGATTTTAATGGCCTTCACGTATATCATGTTCATGCAGGTTTCCACCGTATTTGCTGTCTCGGGATCAATTCCCCCGGTTTTGGCAGCATGGATTCCAAACTTCATTTTTGGAGGAATGGCCTTGTATATTTATCGATGGGCCCGAAAGCGTTGACAGATTCTTCAAACCATTGGGCAAATTGTTCAAAACCAAATATTAACTCGCACGTAAGAACATAAATCAAATGTTTAAAAAAACATCTTCGTGTATGAAAAAGTTATAATTTTGACCTCTGAAAAAACACAAAAACACTAACATTGAACTTTTTGATGAACTCCGATTACCCGGAGCATTTTTTAATTTAAAATTTATAGTATGTCGTTGAAAAGGAATATCCTTGACCTTAGGAAAAGGAAAAGTGAAGTTCTAAAGGGTGGTGGTGAAAAGGCCATTGAGAAACAAGTCGCCATGGGAAAACTCACCGCCCGTGAACGTATTTTGTACATCCTTGATGAAGGTTCATTTCACGAGTATGACTTGTTCGTTGAGCACGTTGCCCGCGATTTTGACATGGAAAAGAAAAAATTGCATGGTGATGGCGTGATCATTGGAACAGGTACCATGAACGGATCTCCGGTTTGTATTTTTGCCCAGGACTTCACCGTTGCCGGTGGTTCATTGGGATTGATGCACGCCCGGAAAATTACCAAAATTATGGACCACGCCTTAAAAATGCGCGTACCACTAATTGGAATCAACGACTCCGGTGGTGCACGTATCCAGGAAGGGGTAAACTCGTTGGCCGGTTATGGCGAAATTTTCTTCCGCAATACATTGGCATCTGGTGTAATTCCTCAAATCTCTGTGATTTTGGGGCCATGCGCTGGAGGTGCCGTTTATTCACCAGCATTGACTGACTTCGTTTTCGTGGTCAATAACATTTCCAAAATGTTTATCACCGGACCAAGTGTGATCAAAACCGTGTTGGGTGAAGAAATTTCGATGGAAGATTTGGGCGGTGCCAAAGTACACGCTGAAATAACCGGAAACGCTCATTTTTATGCTGAAAGCGAATTGGAATGCTTCGACCAAATCAAAAAGCTGATGTCGTACATCCCCTGGAACAACAAGCAAAAAGCCGATAAGATTGAGCCGGCAACGCCTAAAAAATCGAAAAAGAAAATTGAAGATATCGTTCCAGGCGATCCCAAAATGCCTTACGATATTCGTGATATTATTGCAGCCATTACCGACAATTCCGAATTCTTTGAAGTGATGGAAATGTTTGCCCCCAACGTGGTCATTGGTTTTGGCCGCCTGAATGGCGAAACTGTTGGTTTTGTTGCCAACCAACCCAAAGTATTGGCCGGTGTGCTCGACTGCGACAGCTCCGATAAAGCTGCCCGTTTCATTCGCTATTGTAATGCATTCAACATTCCAATTATTACCTTGGAAGACCTGCCGGGATACTTGCCGGGAGTAGACCAGGAACATGCGGGCGTGATTCGTCACGGAGCAAAAATCCTTTATGCATACAGTGAAGCTACCGTGCCAAGAGTAACCGTGATTATCCGTAAAGCTTATGGCGGTGGTTACATTGCCATGAACTCACGACACTTGCGTGCCGATTTTGTGTTCGCCTGGCCAACGGCTGAAATTGCCGTGATGGGCCCTGAAGGCGCTGCAAACATTGTATTCCAAAAAGAAATTGCAGAAGCCGAAGATCCGGAAGCCATGCGCAAAGTTAAAATTGAGGAATATAAAGAGAAGTTCGCCAATCCATATGT
>DATFMO010000094.1:0-2834 GCA_035266925.1 Sunxiuqinia sp.
TCTTTCCGGTTGGCACGAACACCTGCTACCATATCCCACTCCCCATCTTTGGCCATCTTTAACATCATCGGAATATCAGCCGGATCATTCTGCAGGTCACCGTCAATCAGAGCCACATACTCACCCGACGCAGCTTCAATACCAGCCTGCAAAGCGGAACTTTGTCCGTAGTTTTTTTTCAGCTCCAGCAACAAAAAATGTTTATCATTGATGGCACGAATTTCTTCGCGGGTACGATCTATCGAGCCATCATCTACGAAAATAGCTTCATAGTCATAATCCTTCAGGGCGACCTTTATTTGTTCGCTAAGTGGTTTGATGTTTAGCTCTTCATTGTAAACACAAATAACCAAACTTAATTGCTTCATGATTTTTTGTTTAAGGCTGATCAAAACTCAGAGACCAACTGCTGTTTTTTTTGTTATTTAGCGATGCGAAATTAAGAAAATCGCTGTAAGTTAGCTAACACAAGCCAAAACAATTACCATTTTCAACTCATGCTCAGTCGTTTAAATTATCGGAAATATTATCCATGGTTCGTCTTTTTGCTGTCGTTGACGCTTTACATGGCCAATATCGGGGGAAGTAGCATCTACATTTTGGATGAAGCAAAAAATTCAACTTGTGCTGTCGAGATGCTTCAACGTGGTGACCTAATCGTACCAACATTCAATCACGAACTACGAACTGATAAGCCTCCGTTACATTATTTTTTCATGATGTTGAGCTACATCATATTCGGTATCAACCCTTTTGCCGCACGATTTTTTTCCGCTGTTTTCGGTGCGCTAACCATGTTACTCACCTTTCTGTTTGTCCGCCGGTTTGCCTCCAGCAAAGCTGCCTGGTGGTCGGTTTTCGTGCTGTTATCATCCATCCATCTCAGCATCCAGTTTCACCTGGCCGTACCCGACCCCTACCTCATTTTCTTCATCACTTCCAGTGTCTATTTTTTCTACCTGGCACTGAAAGATAAGCGATGGAAATACCTGCTGGCGCTGTATGTTTCCATTGGGCTGGGAGCGCTTGCCAAAGGGCCCATTGCCATCGGATTACCGGGACTAATCTTCCTGTTGTTCCTGATCTTCAGCAAACGTTTTAAATCGCGTGAAATAAAACAGCTGAAGCCCTTTTTAGGATCTATCATTGTTTTAATAATTGCCCTGCCCTGGTATGTTTTGGTGCACTTAAAAACAAATGGAGCCTGGACTGAAGCCTTCTTTATGAAACACAACCTGGGACGCTTTGCCAGCCCTATGGAAGGACACGGAGGCCTGTTTTTCATGACTGTCCTGTTTGTATTGGCCGGTTTATTTCCCTTTTCAGCATTCATCGTGCAGGCTCTAAAAAAAGCCTTTCAGCAGCGAAAGAATGATTTTTTTCTATTGAACCTGGTTGCCGGATTTACGATTGTTGTCTTTTTCGCCATTTCACGAACAAAGCTGCCCAACTACACCATACCAGCTTACCCGTATTTTGCCATTTTGATTGGCCTGTGGATATGCCAACTCGATTTTAAAACGGCCCGGCTAAATGCAAGCATGATCGTTCTTTTAGTGATTGGACTGATTATTCCGCCAACCCTATTTGTCGTCATGAAATACTTCCCTAACCTATCATTTGTAAATACGCTGGCCTGGTATTTTATACCCCTACCTATTGGATTTCTGTTAGCTTTTCTTTCGTCGATGAAAGGACGGAAAAAGGCAGCTTTGTACTTGATTGGTGCCACAACGATGATGACCAGTTTAATGTTTTTCTGCCAGGTGTTCCCCAAGGTAGATCAACAAAATCCGGTTTCACAAAGCATTGACCTGTTAAAAGGGAAAGAATTACGGTATTATGAACGCTATAATCCGGCTTATTGCTTTTACATTCATCATGAAATAAAGCGAATTGATTCCAACGACTTTACGGCCTTTTTTGAAAAATATCCCAATGGTGTTATCATTTCAACCAAAAAAGAAATTGATGAATTGCGATTACCAAAGCCCATAAAAATCAGCTTTTCAAAGCATAATTTGTTCGAACCGCGAACAACGGTGCTCGTTACGAAGCAGCCGTAGATCTTTTAATTTGAATTCGATAGATTGGTTTTCGAAACCAGGAAAAACGTTGCAATCGTAATAGGTAGCTAATGATCCAGATGGCCAAAACGGTACTGAGGACGCCGAGGATAGAACCACAATACACATCGAGGAAGAAGTGCTGAAGCAAGTAGATTCGTGTAAATCCGATGGTCAACGCAAACAGAAAAAATAAAAAACCAACCCAACGCCGACCAATAATAAAAGCCAAAAAGCTAAGCGCTGAAAATATTCCCATCGTGTGACCAGAGGGAAAGCTGAAATAGTAGTTCAAGTCAGCAGCATAAATAAAACGGTGAAAATCATCGTAATAAAAATAGTTCAACGGACGAATGTGATCATTAAAAAGTACTTTTTTGAACAAACCTGTGAAAATACCTGTAAATCCCAGACTCAACAAACCGGTCACAGCATATTCAATCCGAATCAATAGCAACAGGGCCATCACAATTGCCACATAGCTTCCGAGGCCGAAGTTGGTGAGGAATGCTGCAACTTGATCCCACAACTCATACGAATGACGGTTCACCCATAGCACCACAGCGCCATGCTCGGTAAACAGCAACACCAAAAGGCCGATGACTAAAAAGGGCAAATAACCATAAAAAAAGCCCTTGAGTCCGTTTTGCATTGCCAGTGGTTTCAGTTGTTTTCTTATTTCCATTGCCACAAATAGGAAAGTTTTATGGTTTGGTAGTTCCAATCACGTATTCCATACAAATATTGCAGGCGAATCGCATTTTTCCG
>DATFMO010000095.1:0-12215 GCA_035266925.1 Sunxiuqinia sp.
TGGTTCGCCTGTGTATGGATTGAAGGTGCGAACTTTTACATACTTGATTTTCGGACCTACGCATAAAGCTGTATTCGATGGCAGGGTCCATGGAGTGGTTGTCCAGGCCAGGAAGTACAGCGGTGTGTCCACGCCTTGGTACAGGAACTCCGATTTTTCATCGCGAATAACCGAAAACTGAGCCACAGCCGTCGTGTCTTTCACATCGCGGTAGGTTCCCGGTTGGTTTAACTCATGCGAACTCAGCCCGGTTCCTGCTGCTGGTGAATAGGGCTGGATCGTGTATCCTTTATAGATCAACCCTTTATTATACAGCTGCTTGAGCAACCACCAAACGGTCTCAATGTACCGGTTATCAAACGTGATGTAGGGATCGTCCATATTCACCCAATAACCCATCTGGCGGGTCAACTCTTCCCACTCTTTGGTATATTTCATCACCTCGCGGCGACATGCTGCGTTGTATTCTTCAACTGAAATTTTGGAGCCAATATCTTCCTTGGTGATGCCCAGTGACTTTTCAACACTCAACTCAACCGGCAAACCGTGGGTATCCCACCCGGCTTTCCGGTGCACCCGAAAACCTTTCATGGTCTTGTAACGGCAAAACGTATCTTTAATGGCACGTGCCATCACATGATGAATTCCCGGCATCCCGTTTGCAGAGGGTGGTCCTTCATAAAATACAAAGGTTTCGTTACCCTCGCGTGTTGAAATACTTTTATGAAAGGTATCATCCGCTTCCCACTTTTTCAGAACATCCTTGTTCACCTGGGAAAGGTCTAATTGCTTGTATACAGGGAATTTATCACTCATTGAATTCCTTCTTTTGACGTACTTTTTAAAAGGTTACAAATATAGAAAAAAATTACGCTCAGTGTGGGCCTGATTCTGGAAAGAGTTGAGGGGGTCAAAAGCATACATCGCTAACAAGATAAATAGCAGAATTTTAGCGACTTAAATATTTTTTGAAAGAATCAACAGTTGACTTACAAGCTTAAAGCTGAACGACAAAGCCCAGTTGAATCAAGTGTTTGGTATTGAAATTAGAGCGTGTCGGTCTTGTCCACAAATAATTAAATTCCAAGCCAACTGAATGACGAGCATCTTCAGGTTTATTCATCAAACGGAAATTCATCCCGTAATAGGGCTGTTTGAAATAATTACGGTTAAAATCGGACGTTTTGCGACCACCTGAAACCTGGTGAAAGCCATCCCCATAATCGACCAGCTGCCACCAATCATACTTGGAGCTTTCATAACCGATCAGGTTAATTTCACCGCGTGGCCCGAGCTGTACGATATAACTTTTCCCCACCCGGATTTGTGCTAAAAAAGCCAAATTCACGGTAGAATAAAAATAGGCTCCGGAATTGTATGCATGACCTCCCAAACCTCCACTCTCCCAAGATAAATCACTGTATCGCAGGCCAATTCCAACTTGTTTTGAAAATGACAACCAGTTTTCACAATGTCCATTGTAATGCTTGTTAAATTCAACACCTATTGAAGTTATGGGATAATCAGTGTAAGTATTCTCAATTGTTGCATGGGCAATCCGGATCAATACATCATTCTGCCAATTTTTCTGGGCAAAAACCGAAATGCTCAAGCCAATACCGATCAATAGAAAAAGTTGTTTCTTCATTTGAAAGAATTAGTTTATACAAATCATAAATTTAGTGATATTCGCAAAAAACACAGAAGAAATGTGCTAATTCAAACTGATTCTAATTTGGCAAAATAAAATAACTTATTCACTGCATAGTAGGCAATCGGTGTGGCAATGAGAAAGGCGACAATTACCCACTTAACAAAGTCGCGGTTAAGCATGGTCATCACTTGCGATATTTTGGCTCCATTGACTTTTCGGATGCCAATTTCCCTGGTTCTTTGCTGCGAGATAAAAGCTCGTAGTTAAAATGAGTCCGGGGAAGTGTATTTTCCACGACCCCACGTTTTGCATGTATTGCAACGCCTCAACTTCAATTTTTTCCCAACCGGATTGACGCCTTTAAATTGCTTATTTGCAAAATCTTCCGAGTTGAAGACGGTATTGGGTTTACTTATTTCTGACAAATCACTGAGCTGGCTTTTTACAGAAAATATCCTGATAAAACTGGTATCAATTGACACGATGTCTTTCTGCTGAAAGCGACTCGCTCCAATTTTCAATGTACCAACAGGCGTATGCGAAAATTGTGTTGCTTCTTCAACTTAGGGGATCGTAACAGCCGCGTCATGAATGATGCCTAGACTGTGGGCCCACTGAGTTGCATCATGTCGTACCAGCGTTGAAATCACCCGAAAAATTTTCTGAGAGTCCGCCAAAAGTTTATCAAAACTCCGTTTGTTTGAAACATGCTGGAACAAAACGAGGAATGAAGTAATTCCAACCTTTTTGAGTAAAAATCAAAACTGGAAACCCGACGAATACCATAGACTTCCTCATGTGCCGTAATTTCTAACGGATATAGCAATAGAATTGCGTTTAACCAGGGAAACTGCTGATCACTTCTTTCTGTGTAATATTGATATTCTCCATGCTTTCAACCTTTTCCTGGAAAAATGCTGATTTCAATTTATTGCAGCTACTTAATTCAATGTAGCTCCAATTGTCATCAGGAAAAGTGTGTACTGCCAGGTGTGATTCGGCCAACAACCAAAAAGCGGTGTATCCTTCCATTGGAAAGTGCTGTTCTTTGAAATGCAATACATTGAAACCGACTTCAGAAAGGATACGACCAAAAATCGTTTTGAGCCGCGATGATTCTGTTGTATCCACCCAAAATCGGACATTATAAATTTCTGCCTGAAGTCTTTTTGGAGTTATTGTATTCATTCTGTCTAACGTTACATAAAATTATCAACTGCTTTAATATAAATCCCAGTTCCCTTGAAGATAATATTTGTAAAGAACCGGGTGGTGGATTCGATTAATTTCCACGGTATCCTTCTTCCATGGATAAATATCCTTCCCGAAGGAAGTCATCAGCTGCATGGCTTCGTTATTGATCCACTTTGTTTTAACAGACTGAAAATGGAGTGCCTGCAAGGCCTTTTTCAAAGATGCGTGGGGGCATTGCTTTTGCCCGAGGTTCCATCCCCATTCACCTAAAGTTATCACCTGGTTGTGTAATGGTTGAACTGTAAAACCGGCTACTTGCATGGTTTTATTTATGCAAAGGAAAGCACGGGTGGCAAAGTATGGGCTGCCCGACTGGGTAACGATAACTCCCCCTGGCCGCAATCTTCGATAACAGGTTTTGTAAAACTCGTAACTATAAAGCCGCCCTAATTCAACCGACCGGGGATCAGGAAGATCGACCAAGATAACATCGTAATAGTCGCTATCGCTTTGCAAATATTTGTAGCCATCTTCATTAATGACGTGAACCCGGTGATCAGACAACGAATTTCGATTTAATTTGGTCAATATTTCATTGGTCTCTGCCAGTTTGGTCATGGCCGGATCCAAATCAACTAACTTCACTGTTTTTACCGTTTTGTACTTCAAGACCTCCCGGGCAGCACAGCCATCTCCACCACCCACGATTAAAATATTTTCCGGATGCGGGTGCAAGCTCATTGCCGGATGCACCAGCGGCTCATGATACATCGCTTCATCGCGCGTGCAGAGCTGTTCATTTCCGTTCAAATACAACCAATAGTCGTTTTTCCACTTGGTGATGACAATTCGCTGATATTGGCTTTGCTCGGTAAAAACAACTTTATCTTTATACTTCACCTGCTCTCCATACAAAATAACCGGACGGGCAATGGTAATCCCAACAACCAATGCCAACAGAACGATCGTGCCGGCGATCGAAATCAACCGGAAATCCTTTTTCGAAAAGATGTCACGAAGCACAATGAACAACACCAATGCCGCTGAAAAATTAACCATTCCCAGCACAAAAGGAGTGTACGTTAACCCCAGTTTAGGCAACCCGATGAATGCAAAGAACACGCCACCAAGTAAACTTCCATAGTAATCGTTTTCAAGAACATTGGAAATATTATAACGTAGCGACTCGTACGATTCATTGACGCGAACCACCAATGGTATTTCCATGCCAATCAGGATACCGATTAAAATTGCCAGGAAATAAATGAGCAGCGCAACACCCGATGTCCAAACGGTCACTGTATAAACCAAAAGTGGTGAAAAACCGACCAATATTGAAAGCACAAATTCAATAATCAAAAAACGCTTTAGCAGTTGCTTTTCAAAACTTTTACTAATCCGGCTGCCAATCCCCATGGAAAAGAGCATCAACGAAATGATCATAATCCATTGGAAAATCGAATCTCCCAGGAAATAAGTTGCCAGTGTAGATAAAATATATTCAGCAACAACACCCGAAAAACCAGTGGCAAAAATGGTTGCCTTTAATAAAATCGATTTGTTTTTTAAAATCATTTGTCGATTGAAACAAATTTGCTCAAATAAAGAGAGGATGTCTTCTATTTGGGAAAGAAACCTCAACAATAGAAGGCAGCTTGTGATAAACTGTTTAAATTTTCTGGTGCATTAACACTTATAAACACCAGGTGATAAGTATTGAACCACCAATGTAGGAGAACGCTTCGATAATGGCAGCCCCTAAATTTGGTTTTTCCTGGTTAACGATCTCATCCGTTAGTCGAGCTCCTGGCAATAAAATTTTATCGGTTAAGAACCGCATAACCGGAAGCAGAATCAATCCGATCACGATTTCAATCCCAGCATCAACCAATGTGGTTTGCCAACTGACTAAATCGCCAGACAATCCAAATCGAATTAAATTCCCCATAGCAATAATGACCCCTGCGTATCCAATCCCAACGGCCACATTATCCTGTTCGAGATGTTCATGAATATCATATGGCGTAATCATATTGTAGATCCGTGAAGTAATGATCAACAGAACCTGCCCGATCGCCCAGAACACAACAGCTGAAATGATTCCGGCGGTCATATTGCTACTTTCGCCGGTCACCGCGCCAAAGATAATCAAGCCCGAAGCAATTGAAACTGCTCCTTCGATAATTCCGGCACCTGCATTCCGATCTTCAACAATTTCCTTTCGGACTGAAAATTTCCTTAACAGTACCTTGTCGGTAATAAAAACTGAAATATTCAGCAACACAATAGCCAATGCTCCATACACCGAAATGTCAATAATGTCTTTTAATAATCCGTGAGACGGACCAACGATAGCGCTACCAATGGCAATTAAAAGACCAACAAAATAACCGGTATGAGACAGTGCAAATGCGAGGTTGTCTTGATCGACCAATTCGCTTTTAACACGTATATCGGGATGCAGAAATTGGTAAACTATTTTCCCAATCAAAAAGAAAACCATCGCCAATGCGATGTAAATGATCGCGTCGTAAACGATGAATGAATATTCTGAAAGTAAGTCTGTCATGTTATTTAGGTTTAGATTATTTACCAAAACCTCCTCCACGAGATCGGAATGAAGAACTGCGGGAAGAGCGCGATGAACTGCGTGTGGTTCGACTATTTGAGTAACTACTTGACGAAGAGTAGCTACGAGTTCGGGATGAGCTTACAGAGCGAGAGACTCTGCTCTTTACATTTTGCTTGAAACTGGAAGATTTTTGCCCCCAGGTAGATTTGCTGCCTGCCGTTGAAGAGGTGTAATGACTGGTTCCGTATATATGATTCCCAGCTGGCCCGTAGTAGGCTCTTCCGCCGCCATAATAACCGTGATAATAGTCATTCCAATAGGCTCTGTGCGCCGGGAAAGTCATCATATGAAACATGGATGACATAAACGCATACCGGCCATAAAACTCCCAGAACGAAGAGCCACCCCGGTCAACCCAATGCCCGTATTGCGAATTACCGACAAAGTTGGTATAACCAGCAGGAGCAACCTGTTTATGCAAAACACCATCCTTCTTCGATGCAAGCTCCATTCCCATATCATCAATATGTTTCTTGAAAAATGCTGGCGATACATCATACCATTTGGTTTCTCTGGTCAATACAGTATCCGGGCGGTTAATGAGCACCTTGTACTGATGCTTGTATTCCGTGCTCCCTGACGATTGCTCAACGGCATTCATATCGTAGAGGAGGACGGTAAAATTAGGCTCATCTGAAAGTGATTTGATAATTTCGTCGAGTGGTGATTTCTGCCAGTGTTCATCGGCTGTTTGCGATTGGTAGTAACGATCACTCCGTTCATTTTTTGATGTGCTACAGGTCTTTACAATAACAAAGCCAACAACAACTGCAAGAATTATTTTGGCAAAACCATTGTTCCTTGTTCCTTGTCTACTAGTCATAAATTAATTCTAAGGTGGTTAGTTTTGTTCTCCGGGCAATATATTTGAAATTTCGAATTCTTTTACAAACATTCCATGCGATGCTTCAAACTCCTGCTCTCCCCATTGTTCAATTGTTATAGTCGCTTCACCATCCTGCGTCTCAAAATCCCACGAAATAAACTCTTCCCAGGAATCTCCTTTAGATATATCATGAAAATAACCAGGTGCTTCCTTGTCAAGTAAAAATTCGTTGTCCTTGTACGTAAATTTGACTGGTGGCTTTTGATGATTGTGCAAACTTGACTGGACATCCTCCCCCAATGCGATGACTTTTATTTTTTTCATCAAAGTTAAAACAACTTCATCATCTTCCTCCAGCGATAAAAACCGGGTTTGATTGCCATCGGTCACTTTGAATTCCCGGGTGAAATAGTTATCCCCCCAATCATATTCGTAAATTTCGACGACTTCCCAGGTCGATAAATCATAATCAAACACAAAACCAACGTCAAGGTCGTGCACCCTGATGTTGGTTGTGTCATAGTATGGAGTGTTGCGTTTTCGTCTAAATCGATCAAATATTCCCATTTGAAAAAGTTGGATTTATTGCTGTTTAAGCTTGGCTTTTAATTCTTCAAGCGAAACCGATGCCTTGGTATGTGTATCGTCTAATGCTGAATCAATTTCATCGTCAAGACTTTTATTTCCCATCGAAATATCTCCATAAGCTTCAGCCATCGCTTCCTGTTGGGCCACTTTTTCTTTCATTTTCTCAAGCATACTCACGGTACCTGAACTATCGATCCCCGACATCTGCTTGTTGATCTTTTCGGTGGCAGAACTCACCCTGGCACGGGCTTTCAAAGTGCGAAGTTCATTTTCATAGCGCGTAATGGTCGACTTCAGCTTTTTAACCTGGGCATCCAGTTGATTGATATTCGTTTCAAAACGATTCACTTCTTCCTGCGCCCTGGTGGCTTCCTGCGTGGCTTCTTCCTTACGGGCCAACGCTTCGGTAGCGAGCCTATCAGCCTCCGCAACATCCATTTCACCTTTCTCCGCTCTTTTCACCAACAAGATGGCTTTTTGCTCATACGTTTGAGCTGCTGATTTCCTATTGTTTAAATCTTTTTTACTGCGGATGGCCAAAGCTTTCACTTCGGCCAATGCCTGCAGACTTTTATCCAAATCCAATTTTAGGTCACGGATTCCTTGTTCCGTCATTTTTATTGGATCTTCCAGTTTATCGATTGCGGCATTTGTCTCGGCTTTTCCTACTGTAAAGAGTCTGTTGAAAATTCCCATGATATTCTGTTTTTAATTTTTTGAAAATTCAATAATGTCTGCTCCATACTCACTCAACAGGAGTTCAAGCGAGTTAAGCGTTCCTTCCAGTTCATTGAGGTCCAGGTTCTCAAGTTGTAACGTATCTCGAAAAATAACCTTCTTTCCTGAAGCATCCAATGCGAAAGCTCCGTGAATGATTTCACGATTTTTAATCAGTAACTTTTCCAGCACATCAGCTGATTTATTCTTCAGTTCAAAAAGAACGCATTCAATAACAAGAATCGGATCTTCGCAATCAACCACCAGGTTGGTGATTCCTGCTTCGTCTTTTTCAATAATAAATAGTTCTTCATTTAAATCTTCGCTAAGAATTGAATATTCCAGCTCAAGTAGAAATGATTTTACTTTATCGAAATTTTCACTCATTGTTTTATTATTTTTAAGTTGAATTGACATTCAAATGTTTGCAATGTTTAAAGATTATTGTTCACTTCAAATTTAACCAATTATTTTCAGACCAATTAAGATCAAACCTTCAATATAACTCCGGAAATTTCTATTGTTATCGTGAAAGCTATTTCAAAGATTGCAAAATTGCCGGAAAAACAAGACAAGCTAATCGGTCAATTGCGCCTATCCATCGATAAACCAATGTCGATTCTGGTTTAATTGTATGCTGAAAAGTGAAAAAACGACCTCTCATAATTTCCATGTATAAACAATTTTATCCGTTAATTCACCCTTTAATAGCGAGAAGCTACTTCCCCTCTTTGATGCCAAAAATAACTTCAAGTTGTTTTTTACTGCTCCCGGAAGAAATGACAACCAAATAGCTTCCCAACTCTGGTTTTTCATTATCATCCAGCGTTTTACGAATCACTCCATTTTTTGATACCGCCAACAAAATCACATTCAGCTCCGTTTTCAGCTTCCAGAAAATATCTTTAAAATTCATGTTGAGCAATTGATTGCCGGTAATCACTTTGTATTGCTGAATATCAAAATCGTTTAGAGCAACGCTGCTGGCAATTAAATCTTCGGTCAACGAGGCTACCTGGGGTTCAAAAATATAGCTAGCCACCAAGCGCGACGCCACATTGGACTGTGCAACAACATAAGAAATCCCCGCATTAATAAATGTCTCTTTCAAATCCGGGTTTTTACACGTAACAACGATATCAATATCTGCGTAGGCTTTTTTCAGGTTAAGCACATATACCAATGTTTCGGTGTCTTCTTCAAAGTTGACAAATACGGCTTTGCTTTTTTCAATATTGACTTTTCGATAGGCCTCAAAATTGTGGTAATCCACAAACATACAAAAGCAATTTTCTGTATCGAACAAGTCATTGATCAGGTCAATATCGTTTTTTGAATTCACCACAAAAGCAATTTTTTTGCCTGAATTAAAAATCTGCTCCGCCACCTGTCGGCCAAAATCATTCCAACCGATGATGATGTAATGTCCTTCAAAGTCGGTTCCCCAAAAGCCGTTCCTTTTCTTTTCCATGTAAAGGTTAAATTTATTTGTTATCTCACCAATAATGTAGCCCAATATGCCAATACTGCCAATGATTAGTAGTAATCCAATCAGTTTCCCAATTGGCGTAACCGGGAAATAATCACCATATCCAACAGTTGTTAACGTGACAATAGCATACCAAAATGCATCGCCAATACTTTTTATATTTGCGCCCGATGATTGCCTTTCAATAAGATCGATGGTTACAATTGCTACAACATACAGCAAAGCAACCAGGATATAATATTTCCATTTCTTCACTTAACCGGAATTTTATTCTTTGAATGGCTAATTTACCAGTTAAATCCGTTGAAGTCAAACACAATCAACATTTAAATCATGAAGTAACCTTTTCATCGATTCTGAAAATCTGAAGCAACGTCATCAGAATTTTTATCCGCATTGAATTTTGCTGGTTATCAACAAATGAAGAGACAATACAGGCGACTATTCATACCTGAGCGAATCAACCGGGTTTCGTGTTGCTGCTTTCCAGGATTGAAATGAAACCGTCAGCAATGCAATTCCCAATGCCAGCAAACCGGCCAAAGCAAAAATCCACCAACTCAGGTTGGTTTTATAGGCAAAGTTTTCGAGCCATTTATTCACGGCATAGTAGGCAATCGGTGTGGCAATGAGAAAGGCAACCAACACAGACTTCATGAAATCCATGTTCAGCAAAAACATGATCTCACTTGACCTGGCTCCATTGATCTTTCGAATTCCTACTTCCTTGACACGAGCTACGGACATGTGCCAAACCATCGAAAACAGACTTAAAATCCCCAAAATAATGGCAAGGATTGCAAATGCTCTCAAACTGCTTTCAATAGAGTTTTCCTGTGAAAATTGTTGGTTGTAATGGTCATCCAACCAGAAGTAATTGAACGCAAAATTGGGGAAGGTTTTTGTAAATCGTGTTTTCACTTCAGCCAACAAGGATGCCTTGTCAATATTTGGATTGACCGTCAAGGTATAACGACCAACCATGATGCTATGTGTCCAATCCAGCAAGATTACCGGGCCGGGAGCTTCTTTGACTGACGTAAAGTTGAAATCTTTGCAAACCCCGGCAACACGAGTTTTCACATTGTCCAAACCGCTTTCATCCAAAAGAGCCAGATCGAGCCCAACCGCATCTTCCGGATTCGAATAACCCAATTGGTGGAGACAGGTTTCGTTTAAAATACACCCTTTCGCAATTTTTGGAGATGAATTCCAACCTTCAGCAAAAAAGCTTTCACCGGCAATCATTTTCAAATTGTAGGCTTTTACAAAATTTCGGTTTGCAATGAATACCGCGGTTTTTACTGACTTTTCGTTTTGCCCGTCGGAAACACTGAAGTTGAACGATGGCACATCGCCCGGCACATTGTTCGAAATCGACAAACTCTTTACGACTGGCAACTTCGACAACTCTTGCTCAAAAGCCTCCAAATTGACAAATCGGCGATTGTCTCTAAAAAGGTTGGCCGGCGATTTGATGACTAATTTGTTGGTCACATCAATTCCACTATCCCGCGACTTCAGGTATGCCAGTTGCTTTTGAATACCAATGATGGATGTCAGCAAAAACACAATAATAACAAACTGTACAATCGTCAATAGTTGCCGGTAGGAATAACCGGACGAATAATTCATTCTCTGCCGTGCCAACAGCGACAGCGACCTTTTAGGATAAATGGCCAATAAAATGATCACCGGGTTGAGAATCACACTGGCCACAAAAACACCGATACAGCTAGCCCAGAATTGAACCGGCAGATTACGGAAGCCTGTCTCCGGCAAGACCGAACCCCAATTATTTTTCAAAATCGAATAGGTGATCAGAAAAAGTAAGATGGCTGAGAAGTGAATCAGGATTGACTCTGCCAGGAAAAAGCGAAACATGGCTCCCGGCTTTGCACCAAAAATTTTTCGAATACCGTATTGAACAGAATTTTTAAGAATGCGGGTATGTGAAAAATAAATGTAGTTGAAGCCGGAAATCAGTAAAATATAAATGGCAATCAATCTTAAAATAGACAAATAATCTCCACGTACATTTTGCTCAATTTCATTTTTTAAATGTGATTTAGTGTGAATACTTGCCAAAGGCTGCAATTCAAAAGTGTATCGGCTGCGGGAGCCTTTGATTTCACCATGATTATTTTCAAAAGTGAGTTGCGACAAGGCTTTTTCTATCTTGCTGATATCGGTTGAGGGATTCAGTTTGACGTAGGTATAAAATCCGAATTCACCCCAGTTCTCTTTCAATGGAGGCGGTAAATGCATGTTATCATGAAACGATAACAGCATGTCGGCATGAAAATGGGAATTCGCCGGCAGGTCTTTGTAAACCGCTTCAACCTCCAATCGTCCGGCCGGATACTGGTAAATAATCTTTCCAACCGGATTTTCACCAGGAAAATATTTTCGGGCAAAACTTTCTGAAACGATAGCCTTGTAAGGCTGAGTCAGCAGATTTTTGACGTCCCCTTGCAAAGGCTGGATGGCAAAAAGTTTCAGGAATCCGTTGGAACAATGAAACGCACGATCTTCCGTAAATGTCTCGTCACCAACCTTAAAATGATTGCTAACAAGACCACAAAGATAGCCAGTCTCTAAAACACCCGGATAGTTCTTTTGCAAGGTTTCTCCCAACGCCCGCTGGCAACGCGGCTGGCTTATTGTCAACACATTGTCGGTATAAGTTGAAGTTACAATTCGGTATACATTCTGATAATCGGGCACCTGCTTGTCAAACGATAAATGATAGTCTACCCGGGCCGAGATCAGAATAAAAGTTGTTAATCCAACAAACAAAGAGAACACCAGTAGAAGCGTTGTTCTTCTGTTTTTATTCAATAACCGGATGATCTGCTTCAATGTGTACATGTTCTGTCCTTAAATGATTGCTTCTTAGTCAGGATTTCACTTGAAGTGAAGCCCTGACTACTCGTAGCGAAGTGCCTCTACAGGATTCCTCGTGGCAGCCCGCCAGCTTTGCCAACTCACTGTGAGCATGGCAATGGAAATAGTAACAAGGCCACCCATGAAATAAATCCACAAACTGATGTCGGTTCGAAAAGCATAGTTCATCAGCCAGTTTTCCATGGTATAGATTGAAAGCGGAGTAGCG
>DATFMO010000096.1:0-2648 GCA_035266925.1 Sunxiuqinia sp.
AGCCCGTGGTTACATCGACGAGGTGATTGAACCGGAAGATACCCGTAAAATGTTGCTTCATGCCTTGCAGGTATCAGCCAACAAGTCGGTTTCCGGACCGTCTAAAAAACACGGAATTCCTCCATTTTAAACACAAAAAACTGAGTTATGGCTGAAAAAAAGAAGAAGCATGATATCATCATCGTCCACAGCGCACGGTATAAAACGGAATACACCCGAAAGTACCAAAATCGTGTAAAGTGGGAAGAGCCAAATAAGAATCACATTTTCTCATTCATACCGGGAACAATCATTGACGTACATATCAAAAACGGTGAGAAGGTAAAAGAAGGCCAAAGCCTGTTGATTCTTGAGGCTATGAAAATGCACAACAATGTACAAATGCCATTCGATGGTAAAATTGTAAAAGTGCATGTGAAACCGGGACAGAAAATTCCCAAGAAACACCTGATGATTGAAATTAAACCGACATAGAAAAAGGGGCTTTGCGGCCCCTTTTATTTTTTCACTCACCCCTGTCTTCTCGACAGTTTTTTAAGATTTCCCAGCTCTAGTCGATATCATTATAAGCCCATTCCAACTGAACGGAATCTTCCGCAGGTGCCTGGGCGTTCAGATCACGATTCCAAAAAGATTCATCGATCATCCAACTCTCGATTTCAAGAGCAGGTTCAACTTCAGGTTCCAGGTATTGTTTGAACGAATTTTTTTGAAAGCCGAAAAGTACAACAATGACGACGACCAGCAAAAAGACGATGCTACTGATCCGGCGTTTCATGACTTTGAGATTAACTTGTTTGTTTTCTGTTTCTATGAATTGTTTTCATTAGAATAGACTACCAAACTCATGAAATGTTACACCTTCTCGTGTTAAAAAAGTGTGAACGTTTCTAAATTGAAGTATTTTAATTTCGATATAATCCGGCAAACCATTGGTCTGAAGCATTTTCCAGCCATGTTCCCCAAAAAAATGACTTAAATGGCCAACATAAATTGAAAGAGAATTATTCTGGAAGTGAAAAGTAACTCACTTATCTTGTAGACAAAAAGCACACAATGTATTAATTTTGTGTCGTGAAATCCTTTAACTGGAATGAAGAAAAGAATAGATGGTTAAAAGAGAATCTGGGTATTGGGTTCGAGGATATTGTATTTCTAATTAGTGAAGGAAACTTGATTGAAGTTGTTAAACATCCAAGCCCTAAATATGCAAACCAATTGATGTTTGTTATTAACTTAGATAACTACATTTATCTTGTTCCATTTGTTACCGATGGATCGGAGAAATTTTTGAAAACCATCATTCCAAGCAGAAAGGCAACTAAAAAAGATTTAGGAGGGAAAAAAGATGAAAAATAAATTGGCTAAGGAAGAAATGGGATTGTTGGAATCCTATGAAAAAGGTGAATGGGAAAAGATTTCAAATCAAGATGAAGAACTAAAAAATTTCCAGGAATTGGCTAAAAGTTCCCTCAAAAAAGATCAACGAATTAATATCCGAATTTCCGGAAGAGACTTAAGGGAAATTAAACGAAAAGCGATTCACGAAGGAATCCCTTACCAAACGTTGATTTCCAGCATTTTGCACAAATACGTGAATGGTAGTTTGACCGATAAAGACAATTAAACAATCACTGAAATCCGTAATCAAAAACCGACCGTCAGAGTTTTTGCTGAAAAACCTGATAATCTTCCGGGAAAGCATTCTGAAGATTTCGTTTCTCGGTTCTGAAAAGTCCGAAAACAGCCGATCCACTGCCTGACATCAAGGCAAATGTAGCGCCCTGTTTATACAATGTTTCTTTGATTTCCTTTACAGCAGGATGAGCTGAAAACACGTGTTTTTCAAACTGGTTGCGAATATTGTCTTGCCAGCGAACAACCGGAAACTGAACCAATGCTTTTAACGACATTCTTGATTTTGCCGGGTTGATATGCTGATAAGCTTCTGCTGTTGAAATATGAATTGGTGGTTTGATGACCACCAAAGTGTATCCGCTCAAATTTACCGGAACATCATTCATAATTTCACCGCGCCCGGTAGCAAAAACAGGTCGTGGACGAATAAAAAAAGGGCAATCACTTCCCAATTGCAGGGCATATTCAAGTATCTTCTCTTTGGGAATCTGCAAGTCAAAAAGGTCATTCAACATGATTAACATGTAGGATGCATCTGCGGAACCGCCGCCCAGCCCGGCTCCTACCGGTATATTTTTATGCAGGTGAATATGAACCGGTGGCAATTGATGCTTCTCCCTCAACAAGCGATATGCTTTGGCCACCAAATTCTGCTCCGGATCTTCTTCCAATTCAATGCCCGTCACGTTGATTTTAAAGTCATCAGCGAGCACCACTTCAAGCGCATCCTGAATGGGTACGGGGTAAAAAACTGTTTCCAGGTTGTGAAAACCATCCGGCCGCTTTTCGGTGATCTGTAGTCCGAGATTAACTTTTGCAATTGGGTATATTATCATGGTTTTGAATATAAAAAAATGGCCACTGTAAAGGTAAGAAATAGTGGCCATTATCGTGTCAATATTATTTACCTTGTTACTGGTAGCTTTCGATGGGTTCGCAGGTACAAACCAGGTTACGATCACCATAGGCATCATCCACGCGTCCCACCGGCGGCCAGTACTTGTTCTCTT
>DATFMO010000097.1:0-3495 GCA_035266925.1 Sunxiuqinia sp.
CATGACAATGCGACAAATATTGCCATCTTAAAGAATCTGTACATCAGCAATCGCCAACGCAATCCATTATTCAAAGGTGGAGCTTGCGGAGTCGTTGTCAACAACTACATCTATAATCCGGGAAACATGGCCATCCGCTATGCTTTGGTGCCCAGCGAGTGGGAGGGATACACCTGGCAAACCGGGAGAATGTCGATTGTTGGCAATGTGTTGCAATACGGTCCAAATACCAGCAATATCCCATTGATGCGGGCTACAGGTGGGGCGTGTGAAATTTATTTTGACGATAATATAGCTAAAAACAGGTCGGGAGAGAACGTCCAAATATACAGTGGAGACGGAACAAACATTGTTGGGCAGCCACCAATTTGGAATGAAAATATTCAATCTATGAATGCGACCGAAGTGAAGAATTATGTCGTCGGTCATGCCGGTGCGCGTCCCTGGGATCGGGATGAGGTTGATCAGCGGTTGATCAATGAACTGTTGACGGGAACCGGGCAGGTTATCGATTATGAAACGGAGGTTGGCGGTTATCCAACCACCACACCAATGAATGCACCTTTTCAAGCTGAAAACTGGAACATGGAATTGATGATTCAGAAACACGCCGGGCTAATATTGACGACGCCTGTTGTTGGCGACACCATTTCACAAAACACTACCTTTATAGTCCAAGTGGACACAGGCAGTTTTTCTAAAGAAATTGAGTTTCTTGAGCTGCTGGTCAACGGGGAATCGGCTGGGAAGAGAATGGCTATACCATACCAATGGACGGTGAATACAGACGTTGTTGGGAGTGACGAATTGGTTGTTGTCGCGGGTGTCAAAAATGGTCGGTTGTGGGTGTCATCAACATTAAACAAGGAAGTCGTAGCTGGTTCCGGTACCGGATTTCTAGACAACAATTCCAGTGATCATTTCAAGCTTTATAATTTCCCCAATCCATTTTCAACGCAAACAACAATTCATTATCAAATGGCGCATTCAGGTCACGTTCAACTTCGGTTATTCAACGACTCCGGAAAAATGATTGCTGATCATGCTCTTGGCAATCAATTGGCGGGCATTCATCGGTGGAACTGGGATGCCGGAAATCTTCCCCCTGGAACCTATTTATTGCTATTGAAGGTTGGAGAACAACTTTTCCAACACAAATTATCACTTTGTAAATAATCGTTAATAGCCTGAACAAGCAAAATCCCGAAACGTTTTTTCGAAACGTAGGGGGAACACCGATTTCCGTTATCTTTACATTTTCAATGTAAATACGCTAATTGATTAAACTTAAGCAACCATGAAAAATGTTCCAATGCTTCGGGGAATTTTTATTTTCCTATTGATATTCACGAGTACTTTTGCCTATTCCTCAACTTATTATATTGCTGTTGATGGGGACGACGCCAATTCAGGTACAATTGAAAGCCCGCTAGCCTCCATTCACAAAGCACAGGAATTGGTTGTTCCCGGTGATACTGTTTTTATTCGCGGTGGTACTTATAAATTAACCGATGATGACATTTCTAACGTATATCAAAATTTGTTTGCCTGTATCAGCTTTTTGGATAAAAGCGGGACTGCTTTGAAAATGATCAATTATTGGAACTATCCCGGCGAAACGCCTGTATTTGACTTTTCTGCTGTGAAACCTGCTGACCAACGCGTGGTTGGAATATATGTGAGAGGTAGCTATCTGCATTTTCGCGGATTAGAAATGACCGGAATCCAGGTAACCATTACCACACACACGGAATCGTATTGTATCTACAGCCGTGGAAGCCACAATATTTACGAAAGAATGAGTTTCCACGATAATAAAGGTACCGGGTTGCGCCATTATGGCGGCGGTTACAACCTGTTTGTTTATTGTGATTCATACCGGAATCACGATGATGTTTCTGAAAACAAGAAGGGTGGAAATACGGATGGATTTGGTTGCCATCCCTCTAAAGGCGGCGTGGGCAATGTGTTTCTAGGCTGTCGTTCCTGGTTTAACAGTGACGATGGTTATGACTGTATCCGTGCACAGGAACCCATTGTTTTTGATCATTGTGAGTCGTTTTACAATGGCTATTCAACAAGCTTCCAAAGTTTGGCTGATGGTAACGGTTTCAAAGCCGGTGGATTTGCACACGATGCCGCTGCCGATATTCCTGATCCTGTTCCTTCACACACGGTCCGGTTTTGCCTGGCTGTGCGAAACAAAGCCAACGGTTTTTACTCCAATCACCACCTGACCGGCGACAAATGGTACAACAATACAGCCTACGCCAACGCGGTCAATTTCAATATGGTGAACCGCGAAAGCCCGGAGTTGGACAACTTGTGGGTGAATGGTTATGATCATGTATTGATAAACAACCTCAGTTTTAAAGGTAGAAGTTCAGAAACCGCCTACATTGATACTGCCCAAAATACCTTGAAGACGAATTCCTGGGATTCGGATGTTATTGTTTCCAGTGCTGATTTTGCGAGCTTGGACGAGAAACTTCTGGTGGAGCCACGACGAGCTGATGGAAGTTTGCCGAAAACGGATTTTATGCGACTGACTTCATACAGCGACCTGATTGACAAGGGAACGGATATCGGTTTCCCATTTGAGGGTGCAGCTCCGGATTTGGGGGCGTTCGAGTATCATATTCCTACAGGTATTGGTAGTTTGAAAACCAAAAAGCGCTCTTTTTCAATGTATCCCAATCCAACAACAGATGTCCTTTATTTGAACATTGACCACCTGAACAAAGTGAAAATTTTGGATTTGGCTGGGAAATCGTATCTAGCACATTTTAGCCAAAATCAGGTGAATGTTTCATCTTTACCCAGAGGAACTTACGTGTTGATGGTTTATGCTGACAACCAGTACATGGGAGCCAATCGGTTTGTGAAACTTTAAGGGCTGGTTTTTGATTGCGAGCATTTCAAAAACTGATCGGGAAATTTTTATTGTAATTTTCGAAGTATTGGATTTTATGACAAGAAGTAACTATTTTTAGTCGGTATTTCACTGACTAAACGAATCTGATCATGAAAATTTCTTCCCGGCTTTTAACTGCCTTGTTATTGCTGTTCTCCATTGGTAATTTATTCGCACAAAAAAATTCTGAAAAAAAGACAGGTTCCTGGGGTGACCAGGGAAACGGAACTTACATCAATCCCGTATTGGATGCTGATTATTCAGACCCTGATGTCGTCCGCGTTGGGGATGATTATTACATGGTTTGTTCCGAATTTCATTATATGGGCATGCCGGTTTTACATTCCAAAGATTTGGTTAACTGGACCATCATTGGGCGTGTTTACGATGAATTTAAGTTCGTCCCTGAATACGATACCAACAACCGCTACGCCGGGGGAAGCTGGGCACCTGCCATTCGTTATCACGACCACAAATTTTGGGTTTATTTCTGCACGCCAAAAGAAGGCTTATTTATGTCGACAGCGGTCAATCCGGAAGGGCCTTGGACGCCGTTGGTGCAAGTAGTTGACACGGCTGGC
>DATFMO010000098.1:0-2490 GCA_035266925.1 Sunxiuqinia sp.
TTTCCGGCTATTACCAAGGCTCGGTATTGATGAACATCCTTAAATTTCCGGGCATTGACCTTTGCTCCATCGGCTTGACCAGCATCGCACATGACGATAACGACCATGAAGAAATCATCTTCCTCGATAAATCAGCCCGCTATTACAAAAAATGCATCGTCAAAGATGATGTTTTGGTTGGTGCTATTTTACTGGGCGACAAAGCTGAGTTTGCTGAATTCAGAAACCTGATCTCCCGGCAAGGTGAACTGGGAACCAAACGGATGCAACTGCTTCGGGCCGGCAAACAGCCCGATCCTGTCATTGGTAAATTGGTTTGCTCCTGCAATAATGTTGGTGCGGGCAACATTCAAAAAGCGCTGAAAAATGGAACGTCAGGGCTAAACAAAATATGTGAAACCACTGGGGCCGGACTAGGGTGCGGGAGTTGCAGGCCCGAAGTTTTGAAAATTATACAGAAGTTTGAAATACCAGCATTGAGCGAAGCTTGATGTTGGCGGTGGTTTTATTTTTCATTTTAAACAAAGCAACATGAAGAACAAGCAAAATCTGGTTCGTGTATTGTTGAAAGGCGGAGTCGTTTCACCCGACTTTCTACTGAGTTTACTGGATTGTGCTTCCGGGCAAGGCAATGAAACAGTCTTTTTCGGATCACGTCAGGACATCTTGTTTCAGCAGAATAAGGAGGGTGATACTGACTTTTTTGAAGAAAACAAGGTACTGGTTAAGAATCGCCAATCCAATGAACAAAATATTGTCTCTTCATTTGTTTGCGTTGATGTGTATCCATCAACACGGTGGGTTCATGCAGGAACTTACCTGCGGGTTTTCGAGCATTTTCAACACCCACACCAATTACGGGTAAATATTGTGGATCCACGCCAGACGCTGGTTCCGCTGTTTTATGGCCACATCAATTTTGTGGCGTCAGCAGTTGACAACTACTGGCATTTGTACATCAACCGCGAAATTGAAGAAGAGCCGGAAGCTTGGAACCGGTTGATTTTTACAGACGACTTGGCCATTGTAGCCGAAGCGTTGGAAAAAATTATGCTGTCGACTCCAAATGCAGACGTGATCGACTATTTTGATTTGCTGTCAACAGAACTGACTATTAACACCGTTAGGGCCCGCGAGCCGCTTGAGCTCCCGGATGGTCAATTCCCCAACTATGAGGGTTTTTACCTCATGGAAAATAAAGCAGAATATTGGGCGGGCTTCTACTGGCGAAACAATCAATATGACATAAAATTTTTAAACGAAGTTTGTTTGTTGTGCAAGCAGTTCGACATTGGGCGCATCTACATCACTCCCTGGAAAACCTTCATGATTAAAGGCATCAAAGCCAATCAGCGTGTGTATTGGGAAGAACTGGTGGGCCGTTATGGGATCAACATGCGCCATTCTTCATTTGAACTAAACTGGCACCTTCCCCTTTTAAACCAGGAGGCGCTTGAGCTAAAACGCTACCTGGTGCGCAATTTCGACAAACGCGATGTCCGAACCTTTGGTCTTTCGTTTGCCATTAATCCACGTAACGCAGAAGTATTTTCATCGGTCGTTATCGACATCAAAACGCCCAAACTCTTTTCATTAAAATTGAAATGGCTAACCAAATACG
Source organism: Sunxiuqinia sp. (assembly GCA_035266925.1). Lineage (GTDB taxonomy): Bacteria > Bacteroidota > Bacteroidia > Bacteroidales > Prolixibacteraceae > Sunxiuqinia. The sequence goes on from DATFMO010000098.1 coordinate 1,622, forward strand.
ACATTCGATTCGCTTACGATTTCAACCCGAACAGCCACAAATACATTAATTACGAACAGAATTTGGCCAAATCAGGACTGACGGAAGCACTCACGCAGCTCAGTAAAAATTATTATTCGCGGCTCACCGTCAAAAATTTCAATTTGAAAACCAACACACCGGCTAAAACAACAAAAAAATCGATCTTGCATCAATGTCCGGATTGTCTGACCATTTACGATGAACGTTACGGCGATCCCATTGCGGGCATTGCTCCGGGAACATCATTTGACCAGTTAGCAGACGATTATTGTTGTCAACTGTGTGAACAATCAAAAAGTCAATTTGTAGAAATTAAAGTCAGTCAAGTTGATCATGAAAAACTGAAGTTGAATGCATGATTCCAAAGAAGTGATAACGGATCGGTTCGGTCGTCGTTTTGAAAAGTTACGGGTGAGTTTAATCAACGAATGCAACTTTTCCTGCACGTATTGTGTGCTGGATGAGCCTTCCGATCAATCATCATTTAAAGATCCGGTAGCAAAATCTTCCGGACAACCGCGGCTCAAAACGGATGAATTCATCCGGGCTGTGGGCATGGCTCATGAACTGCTTGGGCTGAAAAGTATACGGCTGACTGGTGGTGAACCACTACTGTATCCCGAGCTCGAAAAAATCATTCGTGGCATCCAGTCGATTGGCATCAACGACATCAGGCTGACCACCAACGCTTACTATTTAAGAACAAAAGCACAACGCTTCAAAGATGCCGGATTGAAGGCCATCAACGTTTCGCTGGATGCGGTTGATCAGGAAGTTTTTCACCAATTGTCAGGCAACCCACGACTGGAGCGGGTGCAGGATGGTATTGACGCTGCCTTGGACGCGGG
>DATFMO010000099.1:0-2130 GCA_035266925.1 Sunxiuqinia sp.
CTGGCAGGAATTTGCGAACCAGGTAAAAATGCGGATAACCATTAAACATTATTTCAGACTCACCGGAAAAACCGAGGGATCGAATCCCCACAAATGCGGCAGGATGAAATAAACGAAGATGGTCAGCAAAACGATTGATACCAGATTCATCCAAATTCCTGTTCGTACCATATCGGGGATTTTCAGGTATCCTGAGCCAAAAACAATGGCATTTGGAGGGGTGGCTACCGGCAGCATGAAAGCGCAGGAAGCAGCGATAGTCGCCGAAACCATCAACAAATAAGGATGCACATCAATGGCCAGGGCAATGGATGCGATGATGGGCAGCAACATAGCTGTTGTTGCCAAATTCGACGTAATCTCTGTCAAAAAATTTACCGATGCGATCAAGACGGCAACTAAAAACAACAAAGTCAAACTTTGCAGTAGCGTCAGGTGGCCGGCGATCCAGACAGCCAATCCACTCACTTTAAATCCTTCAGCAAGCGCCATTCCTCCACCAAACAACAACAGCACACCCCAATGTACTTTCACGGCATCGCCCCAATCAATAATTCGTTTTCCCTTCGTTTTGGTTGGCAGTAAAAAAAGGCTGAGACCGGCTACCATAGCGATAATAGTATCATCAATAGCCGGAATGATTTTCTGAATCAGCGACCGACTGATCCAAAGTACTGCTGTGACGACAAAGACTACTAGCACGATTTTCTCTTCAAACCTGATTTTCCCAAGTTCACGCAATAGTTTACGAATCTCTTGTTTACCGCCTGGAAGCTCTTTTTGCTGAAACTGAAAAGCAAAATTAGTCAGGTATTTCCATGAGATGAAGAGCAATAAACAAGAAATTGGAAGCCCAAACAGCAGCCATTGTGAGAACGTAATTTCGACTCCATATGTTTGTTGCACGACACCAGCCAGCACCAGGTTAGGTGGAGTACCAATTAACGTTGCCATCCCTCCGATAGATGCGCTGTAAGCAATCGCCAGCATCAGCGCTTTTGCAAACAATTTGCTGTCAATTCCGTCTTCACCAAAGCTCAATTTCAATTGGGCAACAATGGCCAACCCGATTGGCAGCATCATCACCGTCGTCGCCGTGTTGGAAATCCACATCGATAGGAAAGCTGTGGCAATCATGAAACCTAAAATAATTCGTTTGATATTTGTGCCAATCAAGTTGATGATCGACAAGGCAATTCGTTTGTGAAGGTTCCATTTTTCGATAGCGATCGCAACTAGAAACCCTCCAAGGAACAGGAAAATATAGCGATGCCCAAAAGACGCTGTTGTTTTCGTCAGTGCCAGTCCGCCTGTTAATGGAAACAAAATAATGGGTAGCAAGGCGGTCGCAAAAATTGAAATAGCTTCTGTGATCCACCAAATTGCCATCCAAACCGTAGAAGCCAAAACAGCATTTGCCTGGAGACTTAATCCTTTGGGATGAAAAAAGAAAAGAATGAATAGAAAAGCCAAAGGGCCTGCGAGAATTGCAACGATCTTTCGGTTAGTTAGCTTCATCGTTTATGAGTTTATAACCAAAAATAACGATTCTACCAATAACAAAGAAAGTGTGCACTCAATTCAGGAATGGTCTGGGAAAAGTCCAATTCAAAAGAATACAAAAAAGGCAGCCTGAACAATCAAGCTGCCTTCCATAAAGATTTTGAGTATTTGTGTTATTTTGCAATTAGCATACGCGTTGTGTATTTCACTTTTTGATCGATCATCATACGTCCAATGTAGACGCCCGGAGCAACTGGTGCGTTATTTTCGTTGCGAGCATTCCAGAGTAGCTCGTAACTTCCCACTTGATAATCACGATCAACCAAGCTTCGTATTTTCTGTCCATTGAGCGAATAAACATCAATGGAGACATGCGCTTTTTCAGCCACCTTAAATCGAAGCGTCGTTTGATTTGAGAATGGATTCGGATAATTATCCAAAAATCCTTCCGCAGGCTGTTTCAAGTCATTCACATTGGTTGTTGATGATTTTCCCGGTCGGGCAACAATCGTACTAAAGTGCGCGATCTGTGCGTAAATTTTGTTTTGCATCGTGTCTACAACGACATTGTTGACACCATCGGTTACAAACACATTGCTGGTTGAATCCGAGTTCGCGAAGAATAGA
>DATFMO010000100.1:0-7819 GCA_035266925.1 Sunxiuqinia sp.
GCTCCGATAGGAGAATATTTCATGACTTTAAAACCTTCATTGTCTTCAGCAGATGTAAGACTTTTCAATGGGATTAAGACCAGTTGATTACCATCAGCATCGGCCAATGGGGTTGTTCCATCCAGATAAAATTGTGGTCCATATTCGATCAAGCTTTTCCGATCGTCAATGTCTTCATACCTGTTTAAGGCTGTTGTGTCAGTGCTGTAACCATCTGCCGGTGAAAAAGGGAGGTTGTATTTCAATTTGTCCAACGCCGGATTGGTATATAGAATAAATTGATTGTTGCCTGCATTTTTTGTCGGGTCCATTGAAAAGGCCGTAATAACTTCGCTGTTGTTTTCATTAGTTGATAGGAAAACATCTCCAACAGAAGGTTGTAAACTAAAAGCATTGGAGCTGATCACATTGTCGCACATGTCGATGACGTCACTCCAATGTGCCGTTTCTGTGTAAACTTCAGCATTCAGATAAATCATGGCCAACGCAGAATACACGGCTTCTTTGGTCAATCGTGGATAATATGATGCGCGGTCAACATCGTTGACTGAGGGCAAATCTTGGGCTGCTGCTTTCATTTCAGTAACCACAAAGTCAAATACTTCCTGGCGCGAATTCGTCGCAGGCAGGTTGTTAGGATCCACTCGTGCTGCTGTAAAGATTGGGATATTGCCCCAGAGATCCATGGCGTAAAAATACCCGTAGGCTCGCATGGCTTTCGTTTCTGCAATCAATCCTTTAAACTTATCAGCACTTGGCGACGATTCCAGGCTTTCAATGACAGCATTGGCGGTTCCAATCATTGGGAAAACGTAATTCCATGCTCTTTGGATGGTTCCGTTGTTGGCTTTTGGCTCATGATGCATAATATCGATATTGTCCTGGCTAAACCAACCACCACTTGCCCGGCCGGGGACAAAAAATTCATCTGTTCCAAATTCTTCTGGTCGAAACACGTCACCAATATTCGCAAAGGTTGAAAATTTCTGATAAACGCCGACCACCGAAGACAATGCTTCTTCCTGAGTGCTGTAGTAAGTATCAGGCGACAGTCTTCCGTAGAGCTCTTCATCCAGGTTGGTGCAGCTTCCTAATGCAAAGGCTAAGAGCACCAACAAATTGATTTTAAATATTTTGTTTTTCATTTCGTTCTGTTCTTTTTTATTCGATTAGCTATTAGAAAGTGATATTTGCACCAAGACTAATGGTTTTAGCTTTTGGATAGGCCAGGTAGTCGATTCCTAATGGGAGAACCCCGGAACCACCTGAAACATCAGAGTTGACTTCAGGATCTAAACCTGAATAACCGGTGATCAGCAGCAGGTTTTGTCCGGTAACATACAATCTAGCGTTTGACAAGAAGGTATTTTTAATGTTGAAATTATATCCCAGTGTCAGGTTGTCCAATCGCACGAATGAAGCATTTTCAATCCACCTCGAGGAGAATTGTTTGGGTTGATCTGCGGTAACCGCGCTTGAGATGGCTTCTGTCAGTACATTCCGACCGGGTAAATTCCCCAGGTAGGCCAGGTTGTTCGCTGTGGCATTGTACACGTCGTTGCCTACAGACCCTCTGAAATTAATTGCCAAGTCCCAGTTTTTGTAAGTAAATGAGTTTGTCAATCCAAATGTGAAATCAGGACGTGCATTACCAATAATTTGCTGATCTGTTGCAAATTGTTCCACACCATCTTTGATGCCTGTGAATTTCAATCCGTAGAACGTGCCTAGAGGTTCTCCCGGAGTGATTAATTGTGTGAATGTTCCGGACAATCCTTGTCCCTGTGCTGGTGCTGTTTTCATATCTTTCCCCTGCCATTTGTCGTTTGACAGGCTTAGAATTTTATTCTTGTTTGCACTGACGTTAAAATTGGCATTCCAGATGAAGTCTGGTTTTTCAACAATCCTTCCGTTGATCTCAAATTCAATCCCTTTGTTTTCGAGGCTTCCCACGTTCGCTAACTGCGTGCGGATAGGAGAGGGAGATGGAACAGGAATTTCCAACAGAAGGTCGGTTGTTTTTTTCCGGTAATAATCGATGCTACCGAAAAGGCGTTGATCGAAGAAGCCGAAGTTTAAACCAAGGTCTAGCTGGGCAGTTTGTTCCCACTTCAAGTCGGGGTTGGCGTATTGTTGTGGCAGTACAATGGTAACTCGGTTTCCACCTACCAAGTACCCGGATGAACTGGCTCCCAGGGTTGAAATGGAGTTGTAACTCCCAATTTCCTGGTTACCGGTTACACCATAACTGGCACGAAGTTTTAAGTCAGATATTTTTGCGCTGTGGAAGAATTTTTCCTGTGAAATCCGCCATGATGCAGCACCTGAAGGGAAAACCCCCCATTTATTGCCGGAACCAAAACGACTTGACCCATCGCGACGAACAGTTGCCGTCAACAGGATTCGATTGTCGTAATTGTAGTTGGCCCGAGCATATTCAGAAATCAGCTTGTTGCTTTCTTCATAGCTGGTGACACTTTCAATTGAACTGGCCGCTTGAAGGCTGTACCATTTAAATTCGTCAGATAAAAATCCTTTTGCAGTATTTCGTAATCCTTCATTTTTAAAATACTGGTATGAATAACCAGCGATGGCATTAATGGTATGCTTGCCAAAGGTTTTATTAAACGTTAAAATGGTTTCCAACAATTTGGAATAATCACCTAACTTTTGAACGCTGGCATATCCGCCTGATCCTTCTCCTTGTGGATTGTTTTTGCTGATGTAAGAATTGCGATCAATTGTTTGTTTGTTGTATCCCAGATTTACTTTGACACTCAGTGGTTTGATGATCTGGTAAGTAGTTGCCAGGTTACCAAGGAATCGTGCATTGGTACGTTGGTCGGTTACTTGGGTTGAATATGAAACCGGATTGATCCGGAAAGGAGGGATGTGATAATAATCTCCATTCGAATCATACACAGGATAAGTTGGATTGAAAACATATGCTTCGTAGTTCATAGTTGATCCAAACTCACTACCGACAGTGTTTGAAATGGCAGATTGATCAGCAAAGTTGTTCCCATAGTTCATGCGAAGATCGAAATTTAATTTACCATCCAATTCATTATGGTTGATATTGACCCGCATGTTTTCCTGTTCGAGGCTGGACGCCAGCATGATTCCTTCCTGGGTGCCATACCCCAATGAAGCGCGGTAGTTGGTATTGTCATTTCCACCAGTCAACGAAATGTAATGACTTTGTTGGAATGCGGTCCGGTAAATTTCATCCTGCCAGTTGGTGTTAGCTCCTTTGTCATCCAGTGAAAGTCCTAACGCATTAACTTCTTTGCGGTACTGATCAGCTGAAAGAACATCCAAGGTTTTCTCTACTTTTGAAAAACCAGCAGAAACATCGTAAGAAACCTGAGCACGACCTGCTTTCCCTTTTTTGGTTGTGATCATGATTACACCATTGGCACCACGCGAACCATAAATGGCTGTTGCGGAGGCGTCTTTTAAAACAGTGACCGACTCAATGTCGTTGGGGTTGAGGGTCATCAGGGGGTTGGTTGGTTCCTGGTCGAAGATATTGGTTGAATAGTTACCGACATTTGAACGACCGACATCAGAGGTTGAAATGGGAACTCCGTCAATGACGTACAACGGATCGTTTGAGGCACCGATGGAAGTACCGCCACGAACACGGATGGTATTTGAACCACCTGGTTTTCCACTGTTTTGACTGATATTGACCCCGGAGATTTTCCCCTGTATCAATTCTTGCGTGGTTAATTGTGGTCCCTTGTTGAAATCTTCGCTATTTACGGACGTCACAGAGCCTGTCAAATCACTCTTTTTCATGGTTCCGTATCCAATGGCAACGACTTCATTCAACCCAATGGATGATTCCTTCATTGTCACATTGATTTGTGTTTGACCGGCCACAGGAATTTCCTGGGATTCCATACCAATAAACGAGAATACCAACGTGGCATTGGATGGAATTCCTTTGAGGTTGTAGTTTCCATCAACGTCGGTTACCGTACCGTTGGTCGTTCCTTTCACAATAATGGTTACCCCCGGTAAAGCTTCACCTTTAGCATTTTTTACTTTCCCGGTGACATCTTGCTGGGTTTGTTGAGTAGCTCCTTCTTTGTTGGTGGAAATAACAATGTAACGGTTTACAAATTCGTATTTCAGATGTTGTTGATGAACAATTTGGTCAAGAATTTCTGAAATGGAGGAGTTCCTGGCATCAAGAGAAACCTTACGGTTGACATCAAACACGTTGTTGTCGTACATGAACGAATAGTCCGTTTGTTGTTCAATTTCTTCAATGACATCTTTGACGGTTCCATTTTGGATGTTTAGGCTCAGTTTGGTTGCCTGAGCATTGCTTTCAGCCATGCTACTCAGGAGCCCCACAAACAAGCACAAGAAAATGGTCATCTTCATAATTAACAATCTTTTAGCCCAGAGTGAGATGCTATGGGCATCCCCACCTGAAATCGATTTTTTTTTCATAAGTTTGTGATACATTTTGTGCATTTCTACATCTTCTTTTGTTGGCGCTTGAGATTTTGTAGATCTGCGGTTAAACAAAAATTTGGTTAAAAGAGGTTTGTCAATTTGGCAAACCTCTTTGTTTGCGTAATTACTGTATTTACATCATCAGTTTACTTTTTAGTGATTAGCACTTCTTTTCCATCAATTTTATATTGAAAAGGGACAACCCTGGTCATGATCGTCAGTACCTCTTTAAGGCTTTCGGTCTTCACTTTAAATGTCAATCGATGGCTGACATGCAAGTTTTTCGATGTCATGATATCCACACCATACCAACGTTCCAGGTATTTCAAAACTTCATCAAATGATTTGTTTACGATGTCCAGTTCATCGGTACTCCACGAAACAATTGGGGCAATATCCTGTTGGGAAACTTTGACTTTGTTCTTATTGTTATCATACTCTGCCACTTGTCCGGGAGTCATTTTCGTCAGCAGTTTGTTGTGCGCAAATAGTCCCACACTTCCTTCCAATAAAGCCACTTCGGTTTGTTGGTCATCCGGGTAATGTTTCACATTGAATTGCGTCCCATACACTTCCACTTTAACATTGCTGGAGCGAACGGTGAATACATGCTTTTTATCTTTGGTGACTTTGAAAAGTGCCTCACCAGTCAATTCCACACCACGCGCGTTTGCAAAATTCGTGTTGTATCGAAGGTGGGTGTTTCCGTTCAACCAAACCCGAGAACTATCTGGCAAAATCACCATTGTTTTGTGCCCGTAGGGTGAATAAACTTCGGTGAAAGTGTTGGTTGATTTTTGGTTGATAATGAGCCAGCTGGCTGAAGCTCCCAGCAGAATGAGTAGCAGGGAAGCTGCGATCCGCAGGAAAAATTGATTGCTGTTGATTTTTTTAGATTGTGTTGAAATTCGATTTTCAACTTTTTGCCAGGCATTTTTCTCATTTGGTTCAAATGCTTCAGGTAAACTTCCGGTGATTGAATAAGTCAATTTGGTTTCTTCCCAAAGCTGTTTATTCTCCTCATGTTCATTCAGCCACGAAACGAAATCGTCATCCCACGCCTCATCGTCATGCCTCAAATAGTATTGTATTTTTTCCCAAGGGATTGCTTGTTTCATGATCGGTGTTTTGTTGATAAGTAACAGAATGAGCCGTCAACCCCTAAAAGATTCTGAAAAAAATGTAATAATTTTCACGAGCCTGGCGTAATTGGTTGTTGAATAGGGTGGTAGTTTTTATTTTAAATGGTTATCCGCATTTTTACTTGGTTCGCAAATTCCTGCCAGGCGTCAGACTGGGATTCTCCCTGTTTGCCACAAGCCTAAAGGGAGCAGGGAAAATCAATTCGCTCCCTTCAGGGCTTGGGGCAAACGAATTGATTTTCAATACTTCATTCTGCTTTTAGGTAGGCATGCGGATACTCATTTTATTTTAAAAGCTCCAATAAAAAGAGCAGGAATATTTTTTCGCGGTGGGGTGCCAAATAAGTTCGAAGCTTCTTTAAGGCAATGGTAATTTGGTTCTCTACTGTTTTGACAGAAAGGTTCAGCTTTTCAGCAATTTCTTTGTTGCTGAGTTCCTGTTGCTTGCTAAGTAAAAAAATTTGTTTACACTTTTCAGGAAGTTGCTGAACCGCGTCATTCAGCAGGTTTTTAAACTCATCAGGATCAGTGAAAAAATCGGTTGACATTTCAAATGCAGCGCTCTTTTCTTCAATCAAGGACACTTGTAATGCGTAATTCTTTTTTTGATCGCGTAATAAATTTAAGCTGCGATATTTGGATGCGCTAAACAAATATGATTTGACCGACGAATGGATGTTGATTTTCGACTTGTTTTCCCAGAAATAGACAAAAATGTCCTGTACCACTTCTTCCGATAAATCGTTGTTGTGTAGGTAGATATTAACAAAATTGCACAGTTCGGTGTAGTATTTGTCAAAGAAATACTTGAATGCTTTTTTGTCGCCTTCAATCATTCGGTTGACAATGAACACTTCGTCGTTATTTAGCTTTCCAGACAAATTTTTATCAGTTGGAATTTTATACGTGAATCATCTAAATCGCGGACCTAAAGATATCGAAATCTTCAGTCTGATAACGAATAGGACAGAAAATTTGTTCCTATTGTTGAAGAAAACGAAAGTAGACAGAACTTGATTTTTGAAATTTATTCACCAGCTAGTGGGAAAATTTCGTCCAACTCATACATGAACTTCCCAGATGATAGATCGTCACTCAATGCAACATGAATCATTGCTTTGGCAACCGTTTTGTCTTTGATAGGACGGTATTTTTTGAATGCAAACTGCGTTGCCCAACGACTGATTTTTAGCATGACCTTTTCTCCGGTTCGCTCTTCTTTGCGATCGCCGTTCAAAAACGAAGGACGCAGGATCGCTATTTTCTGAAAGCTCAGCTTTTGCACTGCTTCATCCAGCTCACCTTTCATGCGGCTGTAAAAGATTTTAGACTTCGGACTGGCGCCAGCCGACGAAATCAGCACGTATCGACTTACGCCGTTTTGGGCAGCAGCTTCAGCAACTTCGTATTGATAAGTGTAATCAATTTTGAATTGTGCCTGCTTGCTCCCCGCTTTTTTTAATGTTGTTCCCAAAGCTGAAAAAAGGATGTCCCCACGGATTTGCTCTTTCCAATGGTCCATCTGGTTAAAATCAACAATGTGCTCGACCAGCTTAGGATTTGCCCAACCACTTTTCCGCCGAACAAAGATGACGACTTTCTCAAATCGGTCATCGCCTAAAAGTTGTTGAACCAGTTGGCTGCCAACCAGTCCTGTTGCTCCAATGACGATTGCTGTTTTTTTCATGCGCGTTTATCGGGGATTAGATTGTCATTGACCAACTGCTCAAAATGATCTGTCACCGTTTGCTTCAATGGGATGAAATCTATGCCTAAATCTTTTTTAATGTACGAATTGTCCACAACAATGTCATATCCGACGTTTCGTTCGACATATTTCCTGGAAAACCCAAGGAATGGTCCAAGTAATTTCATTAACCATTTTGGGGCATGTGATTTTGGAAGTGAATAGTCTGGATATTTTTCCCGGACTGGATCGGTTAGTTTGAGCAAATCGCTATGATGAGCTGCAGTGATGTGCCGGCCCTTAGCGGTTGGTGTCAACCCTGCCAGAATATGTGCTTTAGCAGCGTCGCGTACATCAATGATCGCCTGGTCTCCTGCCGGAACCCCGGTTCTGAATTTCCCGGAATATAGTTGAATCATCAGGTCGATGCTGGTTGAGTCGGCCCGTTTGCTGAGCGATGGTCCCAAAATAAATCCGGGGTTGATCACTACGAGGTCCCAACGTTTTTGTTTGTCGG
>DATFMO010000101.1:0-2722 GCA_035266925.1 Sunxiuqinia sp.
TCCCGTTTAAAAGCGCCAGAAACGGCAACACGCTTTTGATAGGTGGGAATGAAAATAATATCCTGGTCGCGCAAAGAGATGTTTTGTGCCGTGTTGCGATGAATCAGAAAATCATAAACATCGATTTGACCAATTGTATTGTTGTCACGTAGTACCTGGATGTTTCGGAACGAGCCATTTCCGTTGGGACCACCGGATAAATAAAGGGCGTTGAAAGCAGAAGCTGTTGCCGGAAGCGTATAGGTTCCCGGAGCATTGACATCGCCGATGACATTTATCTTGATGGATCGTGGATTGGTGATGCTAATTTCTGCAAAGGTATTGGGTTTTTTCCCCTGCATGCCCTGGTAAATTGCTGTGAGTCGTTTGTGAATCCGTTTTTCAGCCTCATTGAAATCGAGTCCGGAAACATAAATGGGCCCTAAATCAGGGATGCTGATGCTTCCATTCGAATTGACCGGCAACTGGTAGGTATGCTGGCTGGCTCCCCAAATGTTTATCGTCAATTGGTCACCGATGCCCAAAACATAGTTCTTTGGTACGGGGATGTTTACCGAAGGTTCAAAGGTTAAGTTTTTCGTGTTGAACAGATTGTAGCCGAATATTTCTTTGTTTTTGGATGTGGTTTTGACCTTGGCTTTTTGCGAGATTTCTGCCTGTTGGTTGCTGGTTGATGGAGTTGGAGTTTGATTGTTTAAATCGACATTGCCCTTGTTGGCTCCCAGTTCGCTGATTCTGTTTCTTAGTTGGTCGATTTGCGAGGTGGTTGCTCCACGTGTTTTGGCAATCTCGATGGCATCGTTCATGCTTAATCCCCGTAAATTGACTTCATGGATGATTTGTTCAATTTGTTGATCATTGAGCTTGTTGACATCGATGTTGTTTAGGTTTTGTGCATGAACACTATAGATACACAGCATTGTAATGCTGAAAATTAATCGCAATTTTAGTTTCGTCATTTTGTTTCTATTCTTGTTGATCATGTCGTTTTCTGAAAATATTCCCTGTTGAGAAAAATGAATTTGACGTTTATTCAAGCATAAGTATCTTTTACTGAATTATACAATAAATGGTTATTTCTGAAACTTAACGTATAACAATAGAACGAATTAGCTCGATCATTTTTGAGCTAAAGGTAACACTGCCATCTGCCTTAACTAAACAAACACTGCATTTTATTGTCTTGATAACTTTCTTACGAGCTCGTTTATTGAGAAACTGTTTAAAAATTAGAAATGTGTTCAAAAATCAAAAATTTTACCCCAACCCTTAAAGGATGATTTTTGATTTTTTGTGCTCCCTTTAAGGGTTGGGGCGACACAAAAAATCAAAGAAAATTTAAACAGTTTCTGAATGTATTGAAATTATCTAGTATGAATGTCAAATTCACCTTTTCAGGTGACTTAATAATTTATTAGAATGTGGGATTCAAAATGTAATCCAGGTTGAATTGGTTGATTCATTTTTTGAGGGACCGCAACCACGACCATTTTTCAGTTTGCTTTTCCTGTTGAGGTGCCTCTTCTGGCTGAATGGTATGGTAGATTTCATTCCAAGGGGGAAGTCCGCCTAAGTTCCGATCATCAATATACAAGTCTGCAAGAATTTTACGACTGGTGCTTTGGTCAAATTTTTCTTCTGGATAATTTTTGTTGACCGCGTAAAATTCCAGGCCTTTCTCTTCGCAGAATTTGACGGCTTCTTCCAGGCTTTTCCCAGATCTGAAGGTCCATAAAATAATTCGATGGCCTTTGGCTTGCAACGCTTTTAAAGAATGGATTGCAAAAGGAAGCTCTTTCCCAATTTCAGGGTACTCGTGCTCCACAATTGTTCCATCAAAATCGACTGCTATCGTTAATGTCTTTTTCATACTCATTCAAATAGATGCAATTTAATTCCTGTTAGCGTAATTTGAATACCGCACTATATTAATCAAAAAAAGTCGCTTTTTGGGTGATCTGTTTTTAAAATTTGAAATCGGGCTCTTTTTCCCCAGTTTTTTAACGTGGACGGCCATCGATTAATTGTGGTTAGTTGCGTTTCAGGAAATAGGATTGAGAAGATTTAGACAACCAATTAATTTAGCAGGTGCGCCGTCGATTTTGATATTTTTGGATCCCTGAAAAAACGATTGTTTCTCAACGCTTCGCCTCCTCAGTCCCACTTAGTAACTGTGATTCTGAAAAAATCGAAACAGCAATAATAAGGGCAAAGTCAAGTAGGAATTTTTCACGGTCGTCAAAAATAGTTAAATCAGGTATCCGTAATTTTTTTATTTGAAGAATTTGATGAATAATGCATTTTTGTATATGAACAGGCTCTTTGGGCTCATGAACGGTTGCTTTTCGAGGAAACGGTCTCCTAATTTGATAGTCATTCTGTAGTGAAATTATGATCTTTTTCATCTGTTTGGAATGGTGACTTTCGATTTGAGAGGACAGAGGTGCATCTTGCAATGTTAAACTCGCGCTTTTTCCAGCACAGCCTTCACACCGAACACTAATAGCAGGATATTTACGACTTGAATAATTAGGATGGGATACAGCCAATCTTGAGTTTGATCGTAGGTGAAGCCCAGCAAAACGGGACCAAATGCGGCCAAAATATAACCAATGGATTGCGCCATTCCCGATAGCTCAGCTGCCTGGAGATGATCATTTGTTTTGGTACCAATAATCATGTAAGCCAGGCTGATGCTGCCCCCGGTTGAAAGTCCGAAAAT